>JAURWH010000164.1 GCA_030655055.1 bacterium | reverse complement strand
TATGTGGCCTACGAAGTATCCGACTCGGTCACGGTGCTGACCCTGGTCGGAACCTCCAATGCCAACATCCGCAGCGGCCTCAGAGCTTACGACATCACGGTCTGTGCCTCGGTCAACAAGGCTTATGTGGCCAACGCTGACGAGGACAGCGTGGCGGTGATAGACTGCAACAGTAATGCTGTGTCAAAGAAGATCAAGGTGGGGGACTATCCATCGGCCATAATATGCGACCCGGCGGCCAAACAGGCCTACGTGGCCAACATGTTTGACAACACGGTAACAGCCATCAATTGCGAGACCAACACCAGCTATAGCAATGTGCTGGTGCAAACCAATCCCTACCGCATGGCGGTCAACCCGATCACCCGCAAGCTTTACGTGGGCAGCGACTTCGGGAGCCACACCGTGATGGTCCTGGACTGGCGGGGAACGGTGGCCCGTGACTCCCTGGTCTTCGGTTACAATACCGGAATGATGGCGGTTAATCCGGTCACCAACAAGATCTACGTGCCGCTCAATTGCGGGACCATCGACAGCCTGGCGGTGGTGGACGGCTCCGACTTTGACACAACCATAACAGTGGCCAAGGCTGGAACCCAGTTCGCAGCCGTCAACCCCATCACCGGAGACGCCTTTTTCAGCAACAGCAGCAGCGACAATGTGACAGTGATCAAGGCCAACGGCGACACCCTGACCATCGCGGTGGGAGACGATCCAAGAATGATCGCCGTTAATCCTATTACCAATAAGGCGTTTGTATGCAACACCGGAAGCAAGTCGGTATCGGTCATAAATGGCGCCAGCTATTCCGTGGAGAACACCATTACCGTTGATACCTTGCCAACCATCGTGGCCGTCAATCCGCTGACCAATTATGTTTACGTCAACAGTTTTTTTGCCTCGGCCAACCGGATTAAGGTCATAGACACCAAGCACTGGGACACCACCTCGGTGTTGGTGGGTTCAAAACCATTCTCCATCGCGGTGAATCCGGTTACCAACCGGATCTATGTGGGCAATGACGTCAGCAATACGGTGACTGTGATTGACGGGGCGCACCATACGGTGATAACGTCCATCCCGTCCAACCGGCCGTACAAGATCGACATCAATCCGGTGACCAACAAGATCTACGTTGCCAGCCTTCAGACATCCGGCATAGTAAAGGTCATCGACGGGGCCACCAACGGCACCGCCAATGTGACCGTAGGCAACTGGCCGTCCGGGGTGGCGGTCAACCGGGCCAACAACAAGATCTACGTTACCAACTACAACGACAGCACCGTGACCGAGATCGACGGCCTGACCAATGCCACCAGCACCATAAAAGTGGGGGTCCATCCGGAATGGATCGCGGCCGACCCGGTGACCGGCAAGGTCTTCGTCTCCAACAGCGACGGCAGCAGCCTGTGCATCATTGACTGCGCCAGCCGCAGCGTCAAGACCATGACCATGCCGGCCGGGCCGCGTCAGTTGGCGGTGAATCCGGCCACCGGCAAGGTCTACCTGGCCTGTTACACCGCCGGGCAGGCGGTGGTATTGGACCAGACCGTGGAGCAGGACACCAAGGTCACCACCTATGACGGCGGCACCACCTGGAAGAACGTATTTCCGGGGAGCAACCAAAACAGGGGGGTCACCACCATAAACCACTGGTCGCCATATAAAACAACTATAAGCCGCGGTTTTTTCAGCCTGGCCTCCAGCCAGTCCTTCTGGAAGTTCGAATCATATCTTGTGTCCAGCACGGACTCATCACGAACCTGGGCGACGGGCAATGGCTGGGGAGCTGACACAGCCATCTACGGCGATAATGTGTACCGCAGGTGCGCTTTGGAAAGCCAGGCCATGAGCACAAATAACCTCGGCGTGGGAACCCCTTTTGTCGGCAGCATCACAACCGATGTGATGTACCGGCTGGACAATGCTACTCCGACCATTGCTTGGTGGGACAGTCTGGCCGATGACAATGACTCGCTGGATGGCTACGGGCCCTATACGGTCAAAGCGGTGATCACCGACTTTTCGGGATTGGACACGGTATACCTTCACTACAACCCGGCGAAGGCCTACACCGGCATGACCCGGGCCCTGGCCGACACCTTTGTGGGAGTGATCCCGGCCCAGATCCTGGCTTACGGCGACACAGCAGCCTTATCTTACATGATAGAGGCACAGGACCACGCGCAAAACCCCTATGGTACCTTCAATTACTCAGCTACCAGCCAGAGGGTGGTACACTTCCGCAACCTAACCGGTCTGGCGGGCAACCCAGCCGATCCGGCCCTGCCTAGAACCTTTGCCCTGCAGGCGGCTTATCCCAATCCTTCCCGTGGTCAGACGGTCATCAAGTACCAGCTGCCCAAAGCCTCCAATGTCCAGCTTCAGGTATACAACGTGGCCGGGCAGTTGGTGAAGACGGTAAGTGAAGGGCAAAAGCCGGCCGGGTATCATCAGGTTAAGGTGAACGATAATACTTTGAGCAACGGAATATATTTCTATAAGCTTACAGCCGGGGAATTCAGCGCCACCAGGAAAATGGTCATTTTGAAATAAGGGGTTATCATTAACAGAGCGGTCGCAATTATGCGGCCGCTCTGGATGTATTTTTACAACTCATGAAAGGGAAAGGTAATGAGATCAAAATTGTTGGTCCTGGTGCTGGCAACCGCAGTATTGTCAGTCCTTCCGGCCTCAGCCGACTGGCAGACCGCCACGGTAGGACTTGGAAATTCCATTCAGAGCGTGGCCGTAGACCCGGTCAAAAACCGTATTTTTACAGCCAATACTTTAAGCGGGACCGTCACCGTGGTCAATGGCAAGACCAACGAGGTTCAAACCTGGACGGCCGGCACCCAGCCTACCTGCCTGGCCGTGAACCCCATAACCGGGAAGCTTTATGTTTCCATCAATGGCTCGTCCACCAATGATACTGTGGTGGTGTTTGACACTCTCGGCAACAGCTTAAAAAAACTGCCGGTAAAGAAGGAACCAACCTCCATGGTGATAGACGTGGACAACGACCGCCTGTATGTGGCCAATAGCGGCAGCGACACCATAAGCATCTTTGCCAGCGACACTCTTTGGTTCTCCTATCCGGTCAACAATGCCCCCTATTCCCTGACGCTAAATCCTGTCAACCATGCATTGTTCATCAGGTACACAGGTTCGGACACCATCAGTACGTTCAACCCGGGACAATATAGCATCATGCACTTCCGCAGCGGATTGGGAGCCCAGGACATCACGGTCAACGCCGCTGCCAACATGGCCTATGTGGCCAATACCAGCGAGGACAGTGTAGCAGTCTACGATTGCTCGGGAATCATGCCGGCATTCGTCAAGAAGATCAAGGTCGGAGACGGCCCGGTGAGGCTGGTATCCGATCCCGGCGCCAAGATGGTTTACGTGGCAAATATGACGGGCGGCTACGTCACGGCCATAAATTGTTCCACCAATACGGCGGTCCTTAACGTGCCGGTGGGGAGCAGTCCCGTCAACATGGCAATCAATCCGGTCACCGGCAAGCTGTATGTTGGCAATAATAATGTCCTCAATTCGCTGAGTATCGTAGACTGGCGCAACGGCGGTACTCTGGAAACAGTAGCCCTGAGTCATCCGGCCCGGCTGGTGGCCCTGAATCCAGTCACCAACAAGATTTACGTGACCTACGAAGCAGGAAACCCCGACAGCCTGGCGGTGATAGACGGGTCTGACTACGACAACACCAAAGTTACTGCCAAGATGTACACCTGCGCCGCCGCGGTCAACCCGGTCACCGGGGATGCCTTCTTCGTCAACTATGGGAGCGACACCGTCACGGTCATCAAATCAACCGGGGTCATCGCTTCCATCGCGGTGGGGGACGAGCCGTTGGCGGTGGCCGCCAATCCGCTGACCAACAAAATATTCGTATGCAACTACGGCAGCAAGTCGGTCTCGGTGATCGATGGGGCTACCTATACCCTTGAACGGACCATCGAGGTGGACAGCCTGCCCTACTCCATTGCGGTCAACCCGCTTACCAACTACATCTACGTGGGCAGCTGGCTGGCCAGCGGCAGCCGGATAAAGGTGATAGACGGTAAGGACTGGGACACCAGCTCGGTCCAGGCCGGCCAAAAGCACTCAGCCCTGGCCGTGAACCCGGCCACCAACCGCATATACGTATGCAACTACGGCAGCAACACGGTCTCGGTGATCGACGGAGCGCACCATGCCCTGCTGGCCGCCGTGGACGCCGGCACCAACCCGTACTCCATTGCCGTGAACACAGTCACCAACAAGATCTACGTGGTCAATGGCAGCAGCAATAACGTGACCGTGATAAACGGAGCCGATAACACTGCGGCCACCGTGGCCGCCGGCGCCGCACCGAGGTGGGTGGCTGTGAATTCCGCGAACAACAAGGCATACGTCACCAATTTTGATGCCGGGACGGTGACCGAGATCGACGGGGCCACCAACGGCACCAGCACCATCACCGTGGGAGCCAACCCGGCCGGGATCGGGGCGGACCCGGTGACCGGCAAGGTGTTCGTGGCCAACAACGGGTCGGCCAGCCTGGGGGTGATAGACTGCGCCAGCGGTAGGATGATAACCACCGTGGCCACCGACGGCTATCCGGGACAGGTAACGGTGAATCCGGTCAATGGAAAGGTCTATGCGACTTGCGCCAATCCCAGCGGCAGTATAACCATCGTCGACCAGACGGTGGAACAGGATACCAAAGTGGCTAGTTATGACATAATACATATTGTCTCCGGATCGGCGTATTCGTATATTGCGACTAGCGGGACAGCAAATTTCCCAGGTCGGGCTGTTAACCGGTGGTCCCCCAGCAAGACCAAGCTACAAAAATCGCTTTTCAGGTTAACGACTTTCGGCCGGGATTGGCATTTTGCGGACAGCCCTGTCACCGGCGATTCCATCTCCTGGTCACTATCATTATCCTCCTGGTCATCCGACTCGTTTATATGGGGTGAGAACATATTGAGTTATTGCGCCATAGACGAACAAGCCGCAGCCACCAACAACCTGGGCGTGGGAACTCCGTTCGCCGGCAATAATGTTTCAAAACCTGTTTATCGCATAGACTATGCGGCCCCGACCATCGCCTGGTGGGACAGCCTGGCTGACGACAATGACTCGCTGAACGGCTACGGGCCATATACCGTCAGGGCAGTGATCACGGATTTCTCCGGGGTGGATTATGCCAAGTTGTACTATCAAATGTCTGGCAAATCATGGCCGTCGGTGACAATGACCAGGGCATCTGCAGATACTTTTATCGCAGAGCTACCGGCCCAAACCATGACTGCAGGGGATACAGCAGTGATGTCGTATTTTATCGGTACCAGCGATCATGCCAACAGCCTCAATAACAGCAGCAATACGATTTCATCCAATACCCGTTCATTCCGCCTCCGCAACCTGACCGGAGTGGAGGGCAATCCCAGTGATCCAGCCTTGCCCAGAACCTTTGCCCTGCAGGCGGCCTGTCCCAATCCTTCGCGGGGACAGACGGTGATCAAATATCAGTTGCCGAAGGCTTCCAATGTCCAGCTTCAGGTCTACAACGTAGCCGGGCAGTTGGTGAAGACGGTCAACGAAGGGCAGAAGCCGGCTGGGTACCACCGGATAGACCTGAATAGCGCCCAATTGTCAAACGGGATATACTTTTATCGCTTACACGCAGGGGAATTCAGCGCCACCAAAAAATTAGTGGTTCTAAAGTAAATCCCTGTATCAACAGAGCGGCCGCAATTATGCGGCTGCTCTGAAAGTATTTTAACCACTTTCGGAAAAGGAAAAACAATGAAAACCAAATTTTGGGGACTTCTGTTGGCGGTTCTTATGCTGACAGCCCTGTCGGCCTGGGCCCAGTGGCAGCTTAATGGCAATGCCACCTGCACCGCCACTGGCAATCAACTATACCCCACCATCGTCAGCGACGGCGCGGGCGGGGCCATCATTACCTGGTATGATTACCGCAGCGGATCAAATTACGACATCTACGCCCAGCGGGTGAATGCCGCAGGCGTGGCCCTATGGACGGCCGATGGCGTGGCCATCTGCACCGCCACGGACGCTCAACTAAATCCCACCATCGTCAGCGATGGCGCGGGCGGGGCCATCATCACCTGGTATGATGCCCGCAGCGGCGCCAACGACATCTATGCCCAGCGGATAAGTGCCGCAGGCGTGGCGCAATGGACGGCCGATGGCGTGGCCGTATGCGCTGCCGCAAGCAGTCAATACTACCCCACCATCGTCTCCGATGGCGCGGGCGGGGCCATCATTACCTGGCAGGATTACCGCAGCGGCACAAGCAACGACATCTACGCCCAGCGTATAAATGCCTTGGGCGTTGTGCAATGGACGGCCGATGGCGTGGCCATCTGCACCGCCACTGCCGATCAAAACTACCCCACCATCGTCAGCGACGGCTCGAGTGGGGCCATCATTACCTGGTATGACGTACGCAGCGGAACAAGCTACGACATCTATGCCCAGCGGGTGAATGCCTTGGGCGCGGTGCAATGGGCGGCCAATGGCCTGGCTATCTGTACCGCCACGGGCAATCAACAATATCCCACCATCGTCAGCGATGGCGCCGGCGGGGCCATCATTACCTGGCACGATAACCGTAGCGGAACATACGACATCTATGCCCAGCGGGTAAATGCGGCAGGAGCGGCGCAATGGACGGCCGATGGCGTGGCCATCTGCACCGCCACTGGCACTCAACAATATCCCACCATCGTCAGCGCCGGCGCGGGCGGGGCCATCATTACCTGGCATGATGGCCGCAGCGGAACCAACGACATCTACGCCCAGCGTATAAATGCCTTGGGCGTTGCGCAATGGACGGCCGATGGTGTGGCCATCTGCACCGCCACGGGCAATCAACTATATCCCACCATCATCAGCGATGGCGCGGGCGGGGCCATCATCACCTGGTATGATGCCCGCATCAGCACCGCCGACATATATGCCCAGCGGCTGGACCGGGGCGACGGCAGTTACTATGGCCGCAATGCCCCGGATATCGTCAAGGCCCCGGACATTCCCAACGACCAGGGCGGCTTCGTGAATTTACAATGGACGCCGTCCTACCTTGATGTTTACCCCGACACCACCATCAGTTTTTATTCGCTGTGGCGCAGTTTAAGCGGGACCGGGGCCAAGGGCGCTAGGCGGGTGGAAGCATCGGATGTCACCAAGGACTTTACAGGGACTGCCTACCGGATCATTGAAAAGGGCGGCAAGGCCTACGCCTGGGAATGGATCGCCAACATCCCCTGGCGGCATTACCTGACGGCCTATTCCTATCCCATGCCGACCCTGTGCGACACCCTGACCGGTGAGATGGCCTGGCACCACTTCTTCGTCTCGGCCCAGACTGACAATCCCCAGCTGTACTGGGACTCGGAACCAGACTCCGGCTACTCGGTGGACAACCTGGCCCCGGCCAAGGTCAAGGGCCTGGGAGGCGAGACGCCGGCCGGTCTGTTGTTGACCTGGAAAAGCAACATCGAGAGCGACCTGAAAAACTACGCGGTGTACTACAACGGAACCTTTTTGGGATTCACCTCTGATACGGTCTACACCTATGCCGGGACGCTCACCACAAATGACAATTTTACGGTGAAGGCCTGCGATATCCACGACAACCAGGGCCTGGCCTCGGATCCCTGGATATACCTGGGGCCAATGGCGGTGCACCTGTCATTTTTTACGGTCGGTCAGACAAACGAAGCGGTGGAGCTTAACTGGCGGACCGAGAGCGAAACGGACTGCGCCACCTGGATCATTCAGCGCAGCAGCTCCGGCGCCACGGCCTTCCAGGATATCGGGAAAATGCCGGGGCAGGGCACCAGCACGATGCCGCACGATTACATCTACCGGGATTCGGAACAACTGGAGACAGGTGATTACCTGTACCGGATAGTCGAGATCAGCGCTACGGGAAATAAAACCAGCTACCAGCCGGTCAGCGTTACCTACAAATCAAACACCCCGGTGGCCTTTTGCCTGAACGGCGCATTCCCCAACCCCTCCCGGGGGCAGACAACCTTCAAATACCAGCTGCCGGTTGAATCCCGGGTCCGGCTGGAGGTATACAATGTTTCCGGGCAGTTGGTAAAGACTGTCTTTGAAGGGGTCAAGCCGGCCGGGTACCATGAGGTCGGCTGGAGCGACCATAATTTGAGCAACGGCATATATTTCTATATATTGAAGGCAGGAAAGTTCAGCGCCACCAGGAAATTAGTGATACTCAAATAAATCCTGGGCGAAATAAAAGCCCCCCGCCTTTGGCGGGGGGCTTTTATAATTATCCTGTTATTTGAGATTCCCGATCAGCATCCTATATGAATCCCCGGTCCAGTGATCAGTGAACGGAGGGGCCTTGGCCACGCCCAGCCCGATGCCGGTCAGCACTGTCATCTTGAAAACCCGGCAGACATCCTTCTCGCTTTGCTGGCTGGCGCAGGAAACCGGCAGGCCCCACTGAATGGGCTCGCCCAGGATGTTGTGCTTGGTGGCGACCCAGTTACCGGAAACGCTGACCTTCAGCACCTTCTCCTTGGGATAGGCCGAGGCAAAATGGGCCTTGGTGGCCGCGGCCAGGTCGGGGATCTTGCCGGGTCCGGCGAAGCCGGCCATATCGGCCGGGAAACGGGCGGCCTCCAGCGCCTTCTTGACATCGGCCTGGGACTTGGTGCGGTTGGCCTTGAGGCCGGCCAGGTATTTGGTGATCTCGGCATCGCCGGGGGAGAAGCGCAGGGCCCGGGTTATCTCGGCCTCGGACTCGGCAAAGCGCTTGTCCCGCTCGGTGTCCATGATGAAGTCGATGTTCTCCATCGTCTGGCTGACAGAACTCATGATCTTCCGGGCCTCAAGTTTGGGGTTCTCCTTGACCCAGGCCAGCCGGTCGTTCAGTTCCTGGTAACAGCGGCTGGGCTGCTGGTCCGGCCTTTTGTTGGCCTCGTCATACATGCCTTTCTTGGGGTCTTTGGGGGCCAGTTCAATTATCTTGCGGTCGGTGGCCTCCCCCGGCTGGCCGTACTTGGCGGTGAAGGTTTTCAGGAAGGCCAGGATCTTGGGCTGGTCGTTCCTGGCTATGTCCGCTGCCAGGGCCAGCACCTCATCGGTCTGTTCCTTGGAGTAGGCGATGTTCTGGTCGTTGGGGAAAAAGCGTTCCGTCTTCTGGCGGAATTCCGCGGTCAGTTTATCCAGCGCTTCCCAGTCGGCTATCACCTGTTTGACCTTGGCCCAGTCGATGGAGGCTTCGGCCTGGGTCTTGGCGGTCTGTTCCTGCGAGGCCTTGAGTCCGCCGCCCAGGTAACGGTACTTGTTCTCGATCACTCCCAACTCCGCGTATTTTGGATCGGCGGCCTTGATCTGATCGATCAGGCCGCGGGCCTCCTCCAGCTTGGCCTTGAGCACCGCCTGGTCATTGGTGTTCTCGGCGGCCCGCAGGGCGGCCTTGGCTTTGGTGGCCAGCGCTTTGGCATCGGAGGCACCCGCCGCTCCGGCCTCGGGCGCGAAGCACAGGGACAGCCCACCGAATAGGAGACAGTAGGGAAGGTAACGGCGCAATGGCATATTGACCCCTTTTATGGCGTTGATGATTGTACCATAACTATACCGCAGGGGCGGGAAAAATGTCAAGGCAAAACCCCGTATTTATTTAGAAATACTCTTTGCATTTTGAAATGGAGAGTGCTATAATAAATTTCCCGGAAACAACTTAAAGGAGCGCCCATGAAAAAACTGAAAAAGATCACCTCGTTCGCGGCAGTGACGGTGATGGCCATCTGTTTTTACACCTTTTTGCTGGGCAACAATGTCTTCGCCGGCAAGTTCAGCAATGACGGGATGTCCTGGTATTTTCTGGCCAAGGGCATCTACTGCTCGCTGACCATGTACCTGCTGGCCCTGGTGCTGGAGATGCTGCACGACCGGAAGGACAAAAACTAAACCGGTCCAGTGCCACAAAGACACAAAGGCACCAATTCTATATATTGTGGCTTTCGCGTCATTCCCGCAGAAGCGGGAATCCAGAGATCCGCCCTACGAAAGGCACTAAATACAGAGGGCAAATTAATATACATGGGCCTGGGGGTGGTCATCCTGAGGAATGCTTTCTACCTATCCTCCGAAGAAAGTATTAAAAACGGATTCTTCGATTTGCCAAGCAGCGGCGTTTGGCTCAGAATGACACCGCCAGGAAAGTACCATAAAGTTTCGTGTATTTTCGTGTATTCAGTGGGCAGCTGGCCGTACTATCGTTAATAAAAACATCATTATATAAATCTTCACAACAGGCAGGTGAATCATGAAAAGCCCCAAGACCAAGATCAAAGCCAAACCCAAGATCAAAAAAGCCGCCAAGCCGGTGAAAAAGAAAACTCCGGCCAAGAAGCCGGCCATCAAGGCCGCGGTCCAGCCCAAGAAGCAGGACCTGTTCACCACTCTCAAAGAGTGGAACAACACCTGCGTTCAGCCGATGCTGGCCAAGTATCCCGAGCGCAAGAAGCAGTTCCTGTCCACCTCGGGCGACGAGATCAAGCGGGTGTACACCCCCTGCGAGACAGATGGCCTGGATTACCAGAAAGACCTGGGCTTTCCCGGGCAGTACCCCTACACCCGCGGGGTCCAGCCCACCATGTACCGGGGAAAGTTCTGGACCATGCGCCAGTACGCCGGTTTCGGCGACGCGGCCGAGTCCAACAAGCGCTACAAGTATCTTTTAGCCCAGGGCCAGACCGGGCTGTCCATCGCCTTTGACCTGCCCACCCAGATCGGCTACGACTCCGACGATGCCATGTCCGCCGGGGAAGTGGGCAAGGTGGGCGTGGCCATTGACTCCCTGGCCGACATGGAAATACTGTTCGACGGCATCCCGCTGGACAAGGTCTCCACCTCCATGACCATCAACGCCCCGGCCGGGGTGCTGCTGGCCATGTACGTGGCGGTGGCCGAGAAGCAGGGGGTGAAGGCCGACCAGCTGAACGTCACCATCCAGAACGACATCTTAAAGGAATACATCTCTCGGGGCACCTACATCTTCCCGCCCACTCCCAGCATGCGCCTGATCACCGACATCTTTGAATACTGCGCCAAGCAGGTGCCCAAGTGGAACACCATCAGCATCTCGGGCTATCACATCCGCGAGGCCGGCTCCTCCGCCACCCAGGAAGTGGCCTTTACCCTGGCCGACGGCATCGCCTACGTCCAGGCGGCCATCGCCTCGGGCCTGAGCGTGGACGATTTCTCCTCCCGGCTGTCGTTCTTCTTCAACTCCCACAACGACCTGCTGGAAGAGGTGGCCAAGTTTAGGGCCGCCCGCCGGATCTGGGCCCGGATCATGAAGGAAAGGTTCAAGGCCCAAAAAGCTTCGTCCCAGATGCTGCGCTTCCACACCCAGACCGCCGGAAGCACCCTGACCGCCCAGCAGCCGGACAACAACATCATCCGGGTCACCATCCAGACTCTGGCCGCGGTACTGGGCGGCACCCAGAGCCTGCACACCAACTCCCGGGACGAGGCCCTGGCCCTGCCGACGGAAGACTCGGTCCGCATCGCCCTGCGCACCCAGCAGATCGTGGCCCACGAGTCCGGCGCGGCCGACACCGTTGATCCTTTGGCCGGTTCCTATTACGTGGAGGCCCGGACCAGCGAGATCGAGAAGGCCGCCTGGGCCTACATCGAGAAGATAGACAAACTGGGCGGGATGGTCAAAGCCATAGAGAAGGGCTATGTCCAAAAAGAGATCCAGGACAGCGCCTATCACTATCAGAAGGACGTGGAGGCCCAGGAACGTATAGTGGTCGGGGTCAACAAATTCACGGTCAAGGAAGAGTCGCCCAAGAATCTTTTGAAGGTCTCCCAGGCAGTGCAGGACGCCCAGATGAAGCGGCTGGCCGAGATGAAGGCCAAGCGCGACAACGCCGCGGTGAAGAAGGCGCTGAGCGAGATCCACCGGGCGGCCCACGGCAGCGAGAACCTGATGCCGTTCATCGTGGATGCGGTGCGGAAGTACGCCACGCTGGGAGAGATCTGCGGAGTGTTGAGAGAGGTGTTCGGGGAGTACCAGGAATCGGTGGTACTGTAAACCCCACCCTCATTCCCTCCCCTCGAGGGGAGGGATAGGGAGAGGTTAACCTTATGAAACCATACTACCTAACCACCGGCCTGCTGTGCGTCAGCAACATCTTCATGACCTTTGCCTGGTACGGTCACCTTAAGAACATGTCCGGGCGGTCGTGGTTCTTGGCCGCTTTGGTCAGCTGGGGCATTGCCCTGTTTGAGTACTTAGTGCAGGTTCCGGCCAACCGCATCGGATACCAGGTGATGAACGTGGGCCAGCTGAAGATACTGCAGGAAGTAATCACCTTAAGCGTGTTCGTGCCGTTCTCAATTTTGTATTTACGAGAGAAGCCCAGCCTGGATTACCTGTGGGCCGGGCTGTGCCTGCTGGGCGCGGTGTTCTTTCTGTTCCGGGCGAAACTGTTTGGGACCTAACACTTCGTAAGAAACGCAGGCAGCCCTGCTCAGTGCAGGCCCCACCCGCTCGCCACGTTCATTCGTAGGGCAAGCTGTCCCACTCAGTGCAGGCTCTCCCCGCCACGGGGAGGGCCGGGGAGAGATTAAAAAGATAATCAGTAACTCACAAAACCTATGACCGACGCACTCATTCTTCTGGCCCTGCTCATCGGCCTGGAACTGGTCCTGGGCGTGGACAATATCCTGGTGATCTCCATCTTCGTGGGGCGGCTTCCGGCCGGAGAACGCAACAAGGCCCGCCTGCTGGGCCTGGCCTTTGCTTTGGTCGCCAGAATATTGATGCTGGTCATCCTGCTTTGGCTGGCCAAACTTACCACCCCGCTGTTCCTTAACCTTTCGGTGCGGGACCTGATATTGCTGGCCGGGGGAATGTTCCTGCTGTACAAAGCGGTCACAGAGATCCACCACACGGTGGAGCTGAAGGAGGAACAGCATCGGGAGAAAAAAGCCAGGCAGGCCTTTGCGGCGGTGATCACCCAGATAGTCATACTGGACATAGTGTTTTCCATCGACTCGGTGGTGACCGCCATCGGGCTGACCAACCAGCTGTGGGTGATCGTCTCGGCGGTCATCGTCTCCTTCGCTGCCATCCTGTTTGCGGCCAAGCCCATCGGGGATTTCATCATGGATCGGCCCACGTTGAAGATCCTGGCCCTGTCGTTTTTGATCACCATCGGGATCACCATTTTCATGGAGGGAATGCACAAGCACGTGCCCAAGGCGTATATTTATCTGCCGATGGGTTTTGCCCTGCTGGTGGAGATGCTGCAGCTGAGGTATGAGCAGAATAAGAAGAGGAAGGTGCCGGCAACTACGTAAGCTGTTTTTACCACATCCCCTCTTGGGGAAGAGGGGAGCGAGGGGTGTGTCCATAGAAAACGCAAGGTTTTTATAAAACAAATATTTTGTCATATAAACTAGGAGCATTCACATGCCAAACAAGATCCGCATCCTCATCGCCAAGCCCGGACTGGACGGGCACGACCGCGGCGCCAAGTACATCGCCCGGGCCCTGCGCGACGCCGGGTTCGAGGTGATCTACACCGGCCTGCGCCAGACCCCAGAGGCCATCGCCGCCGCCGCCGTCCAGGAGGACGTGCAGTGGGTGGGGCTGTCCTGCCTGTCCGGGGCCCACAATTCGTTGTTCCCCAGGGTGGTCCAATTGCTCAAGGAAAAGAACGCGCCGGACATCAAGGTCTTCGGCGGCGGGGTGATCCCGGCCGACGACATCCCGGGCTTAAAGGCCGCTGGGATCAAGGAGATCTTCACCCCGGGCGCTTCCAGCCAGCAGGTGGTGGATTACATCAACCAGAATTGATCCTCCACTAAACGATGCCCTGGGTTTATCGAAGAGGCACCAAATCACAAAGGACACGTCAAAGATCGCCGGGGGAGACCGGCTGATCTTTCTTGGAGTCATGTACGGCCAGAAGAAAAGCCGCCCCGCTTTTGAAGCGGGGCGGCTTTTGGTTGAAGGTCATCAAACCACTAAATATGTCCGATTGGGTCGGCAGTTCCGTCGGGATCGCTCTTCACGTAACCGCTGGTTGCCGGGTGTCCGCCGGTTATCAAAAGGATGCCGCACATGTGCGGTGAGGCCATCGAGGTGCCGCTCATGGTGGTATAGCCTCCGTCCTTATAGCAGGACAAGATGCTTACCCCCGGTTCGCAGTAATCAACCGGCGGATTGCCATAGTTCGAAAAGGAGGCCCAGGTGTCGGTGGCATCCATGGCCGAGAGGGTCCAGATGTAGGCGCCGTTAACCCGGGCCGGGGAATAGAGGCTGGCGGGATCGGAATCGTTGCCGGCGGCCAGGGCAAAGTATATTCCCTTGTTGGAGGCGGCCAGTACCGCGTCGTCCAATGCCTGATAGACCGGACCGGTCAGGCTCATGTTGGCGGAGTTTCCGGCCGATCCGACGCTGGCCACGTAGTCTACCCCGGCGATGATTACGGAATAGGCTCCGCTTCCCCGGCGGTCAAGCACCTTGACCGGGACCACGGTGGCGCCGGAGGCCACGCCGATCACCCCGATGGTGTTGTCTTTTGCGGCCACAATCCCGGCGCAATGGCTTCCGTGCCCGTTGTCATCGTCAGCTGTGGCAGCGGGGTCGATGAAGTTTTTCTGGAGGGCGGTGTTTACCGTCAG
Organism: bacterium; assembly: GCA_030655055.1. Taxonomy (NCBI): domain Bacteria; species bacterium. The sequence continues at coordinate 5,358 of JAURWH010000164.1, read as the reverse complement.
GTCGGGATGATCCAGGTCTATGCCGGTGTCGAGTATCCAGGCGGTCTTGCCGATGCCGCTGGCATGCCCCACCCGGACGATGCCGTAAGGGACCGTTTGAGTCGGTTGTACCGGGGCTGGTTTGGCAGTGATCTTTACCGTGATCATGCGGTCGGCTTCAACGTATGAGACCCGCTTGTCGGCTTTCAGGTCAGCCACTTCCTTCTCGGTAAGGTTGGCGGCAAAACCCAACAGGGCGGTGCCGTATGCAACCCTGATCTTTACGGAGGAGATGCCGTTGTCCTGCATGACGGCCGAGGCTTTTGACCGGGCATAGGCCTCCGCCTGGTCATAGGTGGCGGAGCTCTTTGCCGCAAGGGCTCCCGACTCTTTAAGCACCACCACGTATTGTCCGGGGATGATGTTGTCCGTTTGCAGGGCAACCAAGCTGGCAGATTGCGGAGCCGTCTTGTCAGCGATGCTGGTGGGATTATCAGAACAACCCCAGACCATCAGGCATGCCACCATGCCTATGATGACTTTCACTGTTGCTGTTTTTCCCATGAGACATCCTCCTTTTTGGTATTGTATATTCGGGGGCTTGTTGTACCCCCTTCTACAATAGTCATCCAAAATCAGGAATTTGCCCGGCGTGCCAATGTGGCAAAGAGGGGGCGAGTATACAGCCTCATAGGTAAGTTGTCAAGACATATTTTAAACATTTCAAAACAAATAAAACCAGTGACAGATGAAAAACTTAGTCCATTGGATCACAGGGGATTAGGAGACTAAGGGGAAACAAAAAACAGTAAAATGTTGACATATAAAAGTGACAGCATTTTGATTTTTGAGGATTAAGGGTATTACTTGTTTAACTGAAAACCAGAGATATTTTTCCCGTCTATAAGGCCCGATAGATGGTGAATAAATTTCCAAGGACAGGCTGCCAGGCATCGGGGCCGGCAATAAAAACCGCCCCGCAATCATCCTTCGTCTGCTTTGCGACAGACTATGGCGGACATGTTTGCGGGGCGGTTTTTTTCTGAAAACAGTTAAAACCCTATTATCAATATTCCTTTCGGGATTATGCCAAAACCGGCCGACTCCTCGGCCTGCAGATTGTACCCAAAGTCCAACCCCAATCCCATGGCGGTATTCCCGGTGATATAATAGTTGATACCCATTCCAGCGCCCATGAAGGTTCCCAAATGCGCCTGAAAATACGGGCGCAGGGGGGCATAATACTGGTAATGCACAAACTCCTCGCCTTCGGTGTCATATTCAAACCGGGTGTTGCGAGCCGGTAATACCTTGAGCATTTCATAGCGCAGGGTCAGGCCTATGTTTATAGCGGTATTGTCCACGGTGTCGGTGATCATTTGGGTGGAGTATATGGGGTCAAAGGTCACCGGGTCATAGCCGCTTAAATAGGTGTAGCTGGTTTCTTCTTCGTACGCGTAAGGGTGGATCCCGAAGTGGGGGATCAACGAAGTCTTTTCATTGAATTTCAACATCAGTCCGACCTGAAAAGCAAAACCGGAACCGCTGGCAAATTTAAACCCCGGTTCCAGGTTAAAACCCACCCGGAAATCCCGGCCCGGCAGTTTCCGCTCGGCGGCGGCCGTGCCGGCTAAAAAAAACAGCACTGCCATCAGGGCCATGCTCAATCTAATATGCTTACTGCCAAACATATATCTTCTCCTCGCTTAAGGCGTTGGTGAATGCCTGGCTGATGCCCCCCAGGGCCTCGGCCAGGTCCGAGCCGGACTGGCTGGCAGTGCAGATCATCACCACCGTGGCTGATTTAACGTCCACCACCCGGGCGGAGATCCCCACCGCGGTCTTCCATCCGCCGCCGCCGGAGAGCATTCCCCCCTTGGCCAGTTGAAAATCATATTGGATCACCGAGCCGTAAACGATGTAGTCCACCCCCAGGTATTTGCCCATCTCGGAGATCTTCTTGGGGTCGTCGGACATGACCGTGATGGACTGGGAAAGGGCAACTTCCTTGAAGATGTCCCGGACCTTGTCCCGTTCCAGCACCTGATAACCCTTGAACAGCATCTCGATGGTCAGGATGTCAGCGATGGCGTTGCCGTCGGTGGAGACCCTCTCGGACATGGTCTTCCCCGAACTGGCGCTGTTGAACGGCAGGACGGCGAACTTGGCGGTCTTCAGATCTATCGGGCCTTTTTTGTAGATGTTGCCCTTGACCCTGGCCGAAGCGCAGCCCCCGGCCGCCAGCGCGCCGAACAACAGCAGGGCAGTCCAAAGCAAAAATCTTTGCTTCATCCCTTGTCCTCCTAAATTAATATTTATTGCCAATAATTGGATTATAGTAAGTGCTAAGGGTCTTGTCAAGCAATATGTTGTCCTGAAGGCATTCCGTTTGTACCGGCTCCGTAAATAACTGCATAATCGTAAGGCGTCGTTTAGTTGACATTGGTTTTGTTTTGAAGAAAAAATGACCGTAGCCAGATAGTCTAATAATATGGAAGAAGCCCCGATCATCTTCGGGGCTTCTTTTTTTTGATTTATGTTGAAAATGCGGAGGATATCTGTTATTATTTGACCAATGGAAATCCAAGCACATATGAACGAACTGGCCGGTAAAATAATCAGCGGAGACATCCGCTCCATCGCCCGGGGCATCACCGTGATCGAGAACGACGATGCCGGGTCGGCTCTGCTATTGAAGGAGCTTTACCGGCACACCGGCAAGGCCTACCTGATAGGCATCACCGGGCCGCCGGGCGGAGGCAAGTCCACTTTGGTGGACAAGCTGATAAAGCATTACCGCAAACAAAAGCTCAGGGTCGGGGTGCTGGCGGTGGATCCCACCAGCCCCTTCTCCGGCGGGGCCATTTTGGGCGACCGGGTAAGGATGCAGCAGCACGCCACCGATGACGGGGTCTTCATCCGCTCCATGGGCAGCCGCGGGCATCTGGGCGGGCTGGCCCTGGCCACCACCGACGCCGCCAAGATACTGGACGCGGCCGGCTATGATATCGTGATCTTCGAGACGGTGGGCATCGGGCAGTCCGAAGTGGAGGTGGCCGGCCGGGTGGACACCACGGTGCTGGTCACCGTTCCCGGCCTGGGCGACGACGTCCAGGTGCTGAAGGCCGGGACCATGGAGATAGCCGACATCTTCGCGGTCAACAAGGCCGACCGGGAGGGAGTGGAGCGCTGCGTGATAGAGCTGGAGCAGCTTTTGTCGGTAAAGGAGATGGACCAAAGCACCTTTCTGCCGCCCATCCTGCAACTGGTGGCCAAGGAGAACAAGGGAGTCAAGGAACTGGCCGGGGCCATTGAAAAACACCGGGAGTATCTTTTAGCCGAAGGCCGGCTGGAGGCCAAGCGCCGGGCCCGGGTCAAGGACGAGGTCCACAACATCATCACCAACCGGCTGGACAAATGGGCCCGGGCCAAACTGACCCACGACATGGAGACCAGGGAGAACCTGGAGGAGCTGTATCAAAAGAAGACCGACCCCTATTCGGTGGCCCGGGACATCATCAATCAGCTGGGCATAGAAAAACCTTGAAAGAATGTTGAGGTCCAATGAACCCATGGCTTGATCTTATACTGCTGTCTTTGACGGCTTTTTTATTCCGGCATTTCTATGCCTTAAGCCTGAGACCTGACGGAGGCGCAATTGAACCGGAAAGGGGCTGGCGCAGCCGCGCCGCCCAGTTCCGGTTCTTATTTTTGATCCTGCTGGCGGTCCATCTGCTCCTTTTCTTTTCCTGCCGTCATTGCCCGCTGCCCCTGAAATGGCTGGAAAAACTGCCCTGGCCCTCCGCCCTATCTTCACTGGTTGGCTTCATCCTGCTGATCCCCGCCGCCTACCATCTTTGGGGCGGGCTTAAGGCGGCCGGGCGCAAAAGCATTTTCCCCGGCCCCGGTCCCTCCCTGTTCGGCGGTATCTACCTTAAACTGCGCCATCCCCAGTTCCTGGGCCTGCTGTTATTTCTGACATCCGCCGCGCTCCTCTCCAATTCCCCGGCGATGCTGGCGGTCTCAATAGTTTGGACTTTCATCCTCCGTTCTCTGATCAAGGCCGAAGATAAAAGCCTGGAAGCGGCGATGGGAGATGTTTACCGGGAATACCGGAAAAATACCGGAACCTTCATCACCATTGAAAGGTCGCCCAAGCATCACCAACTGACCCACTGTCTGAATTGTAATGAGGAGCTTAAGGGCGAATATTGCTACCAGTGCGGCCAGAAGGGGACCGAGATCGATGTGCCCATTGGCGAGGTGATCCAGGAGTTCTTAAGGGACGAGCTGAAGATAGACGCCCGGCTGGGCCACACCGTCACCCCCCTGCTTTTCAAGCCCGGCCTGCTTACCGCCGACTACATCGCCGGCCGCCGGGTCCGCTACGTGCCGCCCTTAAGGATGTATGTCTTCATCAGTTTGGTGATGTTCTTTTTGCTGGCATTAAGCAGCCGTCATGTGGACCTGGGAAAGTTCATCAGCACCGCCGAACAGGAGGCCGACAGCACCGGGGCCGTCTCCCCCACGGACAGCGTTTCCCAGGCGTTGAAAGAAGCCGGCATCGGGGATTCACTGATCACAGGGGCTTTAAGGCGCCATGGGATCATTGACCCAAGTCTGACCAAGGATGAAGAAGGATCACAGCCGGCCAATTCCGGCCTTTCCCTGAATTTTTCGGATTCCACCGAAGCCCAAGGCGACACCACGGGTTTCCTCCATCGCTTTGAGAAAGCGGCCGAGCACGGCTGGGAAAAGGCCAAGGAAGATCCGGAAAAGGTGCTGGAGCTGGCGGTGGAAAAATTCGGCCACATAATGTTCCTGCTGCTGCCGATCTTTGCCCTGCTTCTAAAGCTACTGTACCTCCGGAGGGGCCGTTATTTCATGCAGCACCTGATATTCTCCCTGCACTTTCACGCCTATGTGTTCTTCATCCTTTCGATCATCCTGGCCGTCAACCTTTGGGGAGGCGGGTTCCTGAAACAGCATGCGGACTACCTTTTCTGGCTGTTGCCGTTCTACCTGCTGCTGGCCATGAAAAGGTTCTACGGCCAGAAGCTGGGGAAGACCGCGGTCAAGTTCCTGCTGTTGGCCTTTAATTACGGGATCATATTCGTGCTGGGCGCGGCGCTGGCCTTCGTCTTTTCCCTGATGTCGCTGTAGTGACGGGTAAAGACAAAAAACTCATCCGCAGATGGACCGGATTTACGCAGATTTTATCCGATTATGTTCTTTTTCTTTTTTGTACCGCCAACTAAGAAAAAGAACCAAAAAGAAAAAAGCTCGTCGCTTAAAACTCTCCGGGCCACGCTTACGCCAAGGCTTCAGCGGGCCCGCGCTGCGCTTCTCGTTGCCGACGGGCTTGTCTGAACTCGGGCT
>JAURWH010000163.1 GCA_030655055.1 bacterium | reverse complement strand
GCCCGATAGCAAGTTATGTCGAAAAGAACAATATCCCTGATACTGCTGGGCCTGGCTTGGGTTGGCTCCCTGGCCTGGTTCGGCCTGGGCCGGGCCGGCTGCCAGCCGGCCGGCGTTAGGATCAAACCCCGGACCATGGCCGGGTCCGAACAATGGCACGGCATCTATTACCAGGACCGGAAGATCGGCTACTCTGTCACCCTGACCCGGGTGCTGACTGCCGGCGGTCAGGCCGTCTCCAGCAAGTCGCTGATGCGCCTGCCGCTGATGGGCGAGGTCCGCCAGGTCTCCACCACTTTGAACTACGACCTGGACCAGGATTACCAGCTGACCGGCTTTGAGTTCAGGATGGCCGGGGCGGCCGAGATCTCGGTCAAGGGCCGGGTCAAGGGAAAGCGCCTGGGCCTGGAGATCCTGTCCAACGGCCAGAGCCAGAGCACGGAGATGGACATCCCGGGAAACATCACCATGCCCGAGGCTTTGGAGCCGATGCTGCTGGGCAAGAACCTGGTACCCGGCAAAGTATATGATTTCTCGGTCTTCGACCCGGCCTCCATGGCGGTGGTGCCCCTGTCGGTAAAGGTGGTCGGCCCCGACTCCCTGCGACTGGATGCCCAGTGGACGCCGGCAGTAAAGCTGGAAGTAAGCTTCTCAGGCTCCAAAAGCCTGGCCTGGGTGGACACTTTGGGGCAGACCCTTAAGGAGGAAGGCCCGCTGGGGATAACCATGATCCGCCAGACCAAGGAGCAGGCCCTGGTACTGCCGGAAGATTTTCCCGGGATGGACATGCTGGGCAGCATTGCGGTGCCGGTGATCAAAGGGGAACTGCCCAAGCCAAGAGAGACGGAACGGATGGTGATCGCGGTCTCGGGGCTGGACCTGAAAGGCCTGGATATTTCCGGAGGCCGTCAGGCGGTGACCGACAGCCTGAAGCAGGTGGTGCAGATCATCAAAGAGCAGACCTCGGAACTCAAAACTGTAAACAGTAAACAGCCCGAACTGTCCGAGTATTTGAAGCCCACGGTGCTGATCCAGTCGCAGGACCCGGAGATAATGAAGCTGGCCCAAAGACTGGTAAAGGGAAAAAAGAGCGATTGGGACAAGGCGCTGGCTTTGGAGAAGTGGGTGTTTGAGAACCTGGAGAAAAGCATGACCGTCAGCCTGCCCTCGGCGGTGGAGGTGCTGCAGTCACGGCGGGGCGACTGCAACGAGCATGCCACCCTGTTCGCCGCCCTGGCCCGGGCCGCCGGACTGCCCTGCAAGATCTCCCTGGGAGTGGTCTATCTGGACGGCAAGTTCTACTACCACGCCTGGAATTCTGTTTACTGCGGAAAGTGGATCGAGCTGGACCCCACCTTCGGGCAGGCCCCGGCCGACGCCGCCCGCTTAAGATTGGTGGAGGGCGACCTCAGCCAGCAGACCCGTTTGCTTTCCGCCTTCGGCAGCCTTAAAATTGAGATATTGGAACACCAGCCATGAACCAGGGAATAGAGCTTAAGAACTTGTCCAAATCGTACGGCGCCAAGCTGGCGGTCAACGACATCAGCCTGTCCATCGGGCCGGGGGAGATCTTCGGCCTGCTGGGGCCCAACGGGGCCGGCAAGACCACCACGCTTAAGATGCTGGCCGGGATCTTAAGGCCCGGCGCCGGCTCCCGCTCCATCTGCGGCTTTGATGTGGAGCAGGAACCCTTGAAGGCCAAGCAGTGCCTGGGTTTCATCCCCGACGACCCCTTCATATACGAGAAGTTGTCGGGCCGGGAGTTTTTGCACCTGGTGGCCCGGCTTTACGGCTGCTCTAATGAAGGACTGGAGCAACGGGTGGAGGAGCTGATAGACCGGTTCGAGGCCCGGGAGTGGATAGACCGCCGGGCCGAGAGCTATTCCCACGGCATGCGCCAGAAAGCGGTGCTGGCCGCCACTTTGCTCCACCAGCCCAAGGTGTATCTGATAGACGAGCCTTTGGTGGGACTGGACCCGGCCAGCATCATATTGGTGAAAAGGATCTTTCAGGAGGAGGCCCAAAAAGGCTGCGCCCTGCTGGTCTCCACCCACACCTTGAGCCTGGCCGAAACCATCTGCCACCGGATAGGCATCATCGCCAGCGGAAAACTGGCGGCCCTGGGCACCCTGGAGGAACTGCGGGAGCTTTCGAAACATAGGCACCAGGACCTGGAGAGCCTGTACCTGGAATTCACCCGGACAACTGGAGATTAGCCACAAAGACACAAAGACACGAATTTATTTCCAATTTTTTAATATGGTTTGGTGCCTTGGTGGCTTAGTGGCAAAATTAAATTTATTGATTCCGGCTAACAACTAACAGCTAAAGGCTAACAGCTAATAAGATGGCATTAGAAGGAAATCTTTCCGATTTCAGCATCCCCGAGATACTTCAGCTGATCTCCAGCCAGCGCAAGAACGGCGTCCTGACCCTGAAGCAGGGCAGCGACGAGGCCGCCTTTGACCTTGACCAGGGCTACATCACCGGGGGCTTTTACCGCCAGGAAGGCCGGCAGGAGCACATCTCCGAATACCTGTTCAAGACCGGGCTGGTGAGCGAGGCCGGGTTCATGGAGGCCGAGGCCCAGCAGAAGGCCCTGAAGGTCCCGCTGGAGGAGATCCTGATCGAGCGCGGCTTTTTGTCCCAGGACGATTTTGAGGAGGTGATCCGCTTCAAGATCCAGGAGATCATGGACGAGATCTTCACCTGGGTGGAGGGGCACTACGTCTTTGACGTCAAGGCCAGGCTGTACACCCAGGCCAAATACCCGGTGCGGCTGGCGGTGGACGGTTTTCTGCTGGAGGGCATGCGGCGGCTGGACGAATGGCTGAGGATCAAGAAGGAGATCCCCTCCCTGGAGACCATCGTCAAGCCCGGCTCCAAACCCCGGCCGGCCGGACTGACCCCGGAGCAGGAAAAACTGCTGGAGTTCTTGGGCCAGCGGTCCCTGTCGGTGGCCAATCTGGTGGCCCTGAGCGGAATGGGGAAATTCCTGACCTGCCAGACCCTGAGCGAACTGCTGGACCTGGGCCTGGCCGAGAAGGCCGCCGGGCTTCCGGCCGCCGAGCGGGAGGCCCGGTCGTTCGACCCCGCCTTCCAGGTGAAGACCATCGCCCTGCTGATGAAACAATTCGGCCTGCTGGTCAGGAACATCACCCGCTATCCCTTTAACCACCCCCAGATCCTGGCCAATTTGGACGGCATCTCCCACCTGCTGGGCAACCTGCCGATGGAGGGCAGCAGCCTTTCCTTTTCCTCGGACATCCAACAGACCCTGGTCAACGGCTGGCCGATCCACGACGACAGCCAGGTCCTGCCCCAGTTCGCCCTTTACCTCCACCAGCGCCAGATCCAGAGTTTGTCGGTGATGCCCCAGGTCCGGGACGAGGAACTTCGGACCCTGGCCTACATCCTGGCCCTGCCGCCGGAGCTGATGGAGCTTTTGGGGGGAACAGAAGAGATCGGCCGGGCCCTGCGCTGGCATCACATCAAGCTGGAGGGTCTGGCCCAAAAAGCGGAGAAACTGCTTAAGGACGAGAAGGTGTTCGTCATCCCCTCCGGCTTCCTGGAGGTGGTGGAGGGCCTGTCGCCCTTCTCCGCCAAGCCGGCCCAGACGGCCCAGGCCTTTTTAAGCCTGAAGACGGTCCGGCATTTGCCTCCGCCGAAACTGCTGCCCGAAGGGGCGATGCAGATCGAGGAGGCCGACCAGGCCACCGAGAAGGTCTTCAGCGTCTATGCCCGGGGCGGCCGGGAGAAGTACATCGAGAAGGTGGTCTCGGCCGTGATGAAGCTGCCCCCCGCCCCCCGGCTGGCCCTGATCCAGCGGAAACTGCTGGACGTCCGCTGGCTGTTCCCCATCGACAACATCCTGGCCCTGTCGCACAGCGAGTTTGAGAAGCTGTAACCGGACGAAACCCTAATACCTAAACACTAAACTCTAAATAAACACCAATCACCGAATTTCCAAAATTCAACCGTTTTGAGTTTAGAATTTTGTAATTGTTTAGGATTTAGATATTCGAATTTAGGATTTTCATCCAGATGTCATTGTTTCCAAAATTCAACCGTTTTGTGTTTAGAATTTTTTAATTGTTTAGGATTTAGATATTCGAATTTAGGATTTTCATTCAGATGTCATTATCTCTCTATCTTATAACTACCTTGTTTAGGGCTTCGGCTTCGCAGATCTTCGCCCCCCGCCGGGGCCGCCTGTTGCAGCTTTCGTCCTACCTGTTCGCCGTGGCCGTGTTCCTGGTGGGCGGGTATTTTTTGTTCTATAAGATCTTCGCCTACCTGCTGGCCTTGGAGGAGATCGGGCGGCCTTTGCTGTTCCGGCTGATGTCCACCGCCTTTCTGACCTTCTTTTTGATGCTGTTTTTAAGCAACCTGATCACCTCGCTCTCCACCCTCTACTATTCCCCGGAGGTGGACTACCTGCTGGCCACCCCCATGGCCCCCTCCAAGCTTTTCAGCTACCGCTTCCTGCAGAACTTTTCCTTCAGCACCTGGGCCACTTTGATTATGGGCCTGCCCCTGCTGGCGGCGCTGACCGCGGCCCGGCACCAAAGCGTCTTGGCCCTGGCGTTCTATCTGATCTCTCTGCTGGTCTTCACCACCCTGCCGGCCTTTCTATCGGTGTCGGTCTTTTTGGTGCTGATAAAGCTTTTCCCCAAAATGGGACTGCGCCAGTTGCTGGGATTCCTGCTGCTGTTTTTGGCCCTGGCGGCCTGGGCCTTCTTTTTGTTCGGCCAGCCCAAGGGGATGGTGATCGCCCAGATCGACACCATGCCCGAGCTGGAGCACTACCTGTCCCAGCTGGCCCTGGCGGGCTCGCCGCTTTTGCCCGGCACCTGGCTGGCCCGGCTGGTGCTGGCCCCCCTGCCCGAAAGTTTTGGGGAGGCGCTTAAGATGGCCTGGCTGCTTTTGATCACCGCCGCCTTCTGGGGGGGCCTGTGTTTCTGGCTGGCGGGAAAGATCTACTATCACGCCCTGACCGGGCGGGTGGGCAGTTCCCCGGACCTGGGTTTTAGGAAAAGTTTTTGGCTGACCGCCAAACTGGCCGACCGCCTGCCCATTGCCGCCAAGGACGCTTTGCTTTTTTTGCGCGACCCCGGCCAGTGGGCCCAGGGTCTGATCTTCCTCTCCCTGCTGGTGATCTACCTGGGGGGCTTAAGGACCTATCCCCTGCTGTTCACCTTTTCGGTCTGGAAGGTGGCCATAGCGTTTTTGAACTTCGCCTTTGCCGGGTACATTCTGGCCACCCTGTCGGTGCGGTTCGTGTTCCCGGTGATAAGTTTGGAGGGCCCGATGATGTGGCTGATGCGCTCGGCCCCGGTCTCGGCCAAAAGGTTGTTGATGGAGAAGTCGACCCTTAACCTGGCGGTGGCGCTGGTGCTGACCGAGACCTTGAGTTTGCTGTCCAACAATATTTTAAAGACCCTGCCCCAGATGCGGCTGTTGAGCCATTTTTCTTTGGGCCTAATGTGCCTGGCCATCACCAGCCTGGTGCTGGGCCTGGGGGCCATCTTCCCGGACTTTAAAGAACGAAACCCCAGCCGGATCGCCTCGGGGCTGGGGGGACTGCTGGCCGCCTTGGCCGGGCTGGGTTACGTGGGGCTGTCGGTGGTGGTGCTGGCCTGGCCGGCCTACCTGTATGCCTCCGGGCAGTGGAGACACCAGCACTATCACTATATGAGCTACGGCGCGGCGCTGGCCGTGGCGCTGGGACTGTTTGTTATCCTTTCCGCATTGGTGATCTACATTCCGTTTAAGATGGGTTTGAAGAGTTTGGAGCGGTATGAGACCTAACCCTATATCCCTTCCCCGCAAGGGAAGGGACTTGTTACCACCCCTTCCCTATGGGGAAGGGGGAGGCGATGCACTGAGCAGAGTCGAAGTGGGTTAGGTCCAGCACACAGCAAAACGGCAGGTCATTACTGACCTGCCGTTTTTTGACCCCACCCACTTCGCCGGGGGCGAAAGTATAAAATACCTCTGTGTCTCAGTGTCACTTCGGTAAACTCAGTGCACCGCTCTGTGGCAAATGGCCCCGGGGCGGTCAATACTCATACCCCACTCCCACTGAAACCGAGTACGGCCTTACCCCGTCCTGGACTGAGGTCCCGTACGATGCATCCACCCCCAGCAGCATGTTGCCGAAATGGTATTTCACGGTCAGGCAGGGCCGGGAATGATCCTCCTCCAACCAGCCGCTCAGCCCAACCCACAGGTCCAGGTTACCGGACTGGTGCCCCAGGCCGGTGGCCAAAAAACCGTGGCCGGAGCGGATCGGGTTGGCATATAACAATTCCCAGGTCAGATAGATCTGGTCCCGCGGCCCGACCCTCAGCAGCCCGGCCGGAACCACTCCAAAGCCTCCCTCATCGCCGACCGCCACCCCGCCCAACCCAAAGCCGATGTATTTCCAGTCGGCCTGCATTTTGACGCCAGCCTGGACGTACTCCACGGTTTCCTCGACCGGGACGGGGGTAATATCATCGTAGTAATAGACGGGGTCGATGTCGACGGCGGTGCCCCGAGTCATCGAGGCGTCCAGGATGAAGGTAACCGGGGATGCCACCTTCCTGACGGCCACCTTTCCGCTGTCGTTAAGGTATTCCTCCGTCTCCACCCCCTTGTGCTTGAAGCTGACCGCGATGTCTTGGTATTCCACTTTCTGGTAATGGCCGCAGCCGGCATCCCGGCGGTATTGGCCGGTGCCGCCCCAGAACTCAACGGTGTTCTGGTTGGGATCCGGCGGTGCCGCGCCGATGAACAGCGGGGCCAGCAGGACTAAGATCAGAAGTTTTTTCATTTTAGGAATTTACCTGCGGTTGGTATTAAGGTTAAGATAAATATACAGGTTTTGGGCGGGGGTTGTCAAATGAAAAGTGGGGGAAAAGAATAAAGCCCGGTCAGTAATGACCGGGCTGCTTGATTTGTAGAACAACAGTTAATTTACAATTAAGCAAACCACAGCAAAGTATTTCCAATTATGAACAATAATGTTGTAATTGTTTTCAAGCAATTGTTCTTTTTTTCAATTTTTCTCAATAATGGCTCAGTATCAAAATTATCAATGTTAATAATACCTCTAAATATTTCGTTTTGGTAATATTCATGAAATATTGTTTTTGTTTTTGAAAGCACTTCCAGCATTTCCTTATTTATCTCAACACTTATATTTGTATTTGGCCCACTTCTTTCAAATATTTCTTGTGTTTTGTTAAAAAACTCATTTTGTATTTTTAGTCTATATTTATTTTGGTCAATTGATGGTTTTACATCATATATACCCATTAGTGACTCATTATAACTTATATAGTTGTTGATTATTTGCCGCATTCTATTTAAATTAACACCTGATATTTCAGTTGGCCCAATTAAGCATTGAATAATATTTGTTTCCATCTCAAGATAGTGCAAATGGGTTAAAGAATTTTTATATGAAGCTATTTTACTTACCCATTTATTGTTTCGATGGTCTTCTAAAAGAAAATAAATAAATAATATTATGCCTCCACATATTTTCAACCAATGATATTGGGGTTTAACAATTATATTAATATACATATTATAAGGCCTCTATACAGGTATAATGTTTTGAATATCATACAATAATTTGTTTTTTATATCTAGAACTATTTCAATTTCATCTGTAATTTCTTTATATACCGCGTATAAAACTATAGTGCCATCACTGGTAACCATTACAGAATGTTTTATATTTTTATACTCATAGTAAAATGATAAGGTTGATATATCCCCTTCGGTTTTATATTTAATAAAATCATCCGTCGATTCTATATCTGCACCCATTAAGGCGGATGAACGTATCAAGCCCTTTTGAAAGCTGAACCAGACACCTTTAACATGCGGTAACTTTGCCAATAAATCACCCATGTTAATGTCTACGACACTAATTTTGATGCTGTTATTTTGTTTTGTTTTACCGCAAAAGTCTGTAACATACTTTTTCTTACCTGACAAGAGAAGGGTTTTTGCATTGTTGCTTTGGTAAGCATAAATATTTTCTTTTCTAATATAGCTTTGAAAAGCGTAATCCCCTGTTCTGCCTAAAACATTCTCTATTAGTTCATGTTCTATTAAATATTTTCTAAAGTCATCTAATGCTATTTGATCTCTTGTCTCATATATTGTTGATTGTGGGCCAGGCATAATCCCTGGCATATCCATCGCATTATTTAGATTATATGGTTTGTAAGAATATTCTGTCCTGTTAAATTCATTAGTATATGTAATTTTATAGGATTTAGGCATTTTTTGTGCCCTTCACATAGTGTTTTAAATTGTTTGAAAGATAAATGAAATCCTTAGCAAGCTCATTTAAACTATGCAAATCATTTGAATTAATCACTATATTACTCTTATTAATAGATACTTTATCTGCATTTTCACCAACATTGTATTTGTTAAGTTTTAAATCAAGCGAAAATGATTTTATATATTCATCTTTTAGATGTGACAACAATAAGGCAAAAAATGGATTGTCTATAAAAGATATACTTAGCGCATATGATACATTATCTGGCTTTATTAACGTATTTAGTTCTGTTAGGATTGGTATTATTTCTGTGTCAAGTTTTGCTTTTGAATCATTGCATCCAATTTCAAAAGTTGTCAACGACACATCTAACGTATCAAAGCTACATTTGTTAATATGTTTTGGTTGATAGTCAAGGTAAAAATTTAATGCATCATTAATTGTAAAATTTATTGAATTATTGTTTGCATGTAATATTTTTCCGTTTTCTTTTTTTGCTAAAATATATTGTTCAATAACCTTTATGACTTCTGGTGGAAATGTACCATCATATCTTATAGTTATTTTCCATTTTGTTGTATAATTCCTTAATTTATATTTAAATCTATTCCAATACAAATAAAAGGTAAAACTATTACAATATAGTTTACTAATAAATGTACTGGTTAGACCAATAAAACCTGCGGCATATATTATAAGTTTTGCTGTTTCATAATTATTAACTAAGCTTTTTGAAGCAATACAAGCATATGTTAATGCAAATAAACCCCATATAATTGTGCTAATCATATAACCCCTCTCTATATTAATTATTTTGCAGTAATATATTGCATAGGGGTGTCATTATTTATGTATATAAAAGCAATAATGGCCCTTACAAATTGGCAATAATACTCTGTGGTGCATTGCAAAAATCTTCAAATGATTTATTTGTATAGTTAACATGTTTACCAAGGAACCTACTATAACGTTCTTTTTCTAAATTTGAAATTGATACTTGTTTGCCCGGGTGATTGTTAATAACGGTGATATGGATTTTATGTTTGCAATTAGTTTGCACCCTTTTTAGTAAATATTTTATGTGCATATCGGCATCAGGGAATGAATACCCACAAAATACAATATGTTCAACATCTCTCATCGCAAGTTCTGCTTTATGCCACAAAATGCTTAAAAATATATTAGACATGTCTTTATAGAAAGTTGGTGGTATGATAATTGGCACTATTACTGAACCGCAATAGTTACATTTAGAATGCGATAAATCTGTTAACAGCCGGATAACACCTTTTTCTTTAGGTGTTAGTTCCAATGTATTACAGGTTGGACAATACAACCAATTTAGAGATCCATGTAGTTTTAATAAATCAACCGAATTGCGTGTTGGTCTCTTCCAATCGCCATCATGATTGAAGTTTACGAAATCTACACCATAATCTATCATAAATTGTGGGTAAAGTGATGTAAGAGCGTTGTCAATTAATATATCATAATTTGTACTTATAAAAACAGTATTCTTTAGTTGACCTGATTTTTTAAGTTTATCAACTAACCTTTTATGAAGACCGTTTGAAGATCGTAGTTTATCATGTAGGACCTTAGCCATCAATAATATAAGATATTGCCTTATAAAACGTATTCTATTGCTATTGTTTGCAATATTTTCTAAGTCGAAGTTTTTTAGTGTTTCTCTTTTCCTTTCCGCTAAATCAAGAATACCTAGTGCTTCTTCGAATGTGGGAAATACTACTTTATCTAAATCGCTTTTTATTACATTGATATCAAACATTTTTAAAAAAAATGTATGCAACTCTTTTTCCATAATTTTATGAACACCACCGTGCCTACGCAGCATGTTGAAATATTCATAAAATACTTTGTTTTGTAATGGTGCCCCTTCTGCGGCAGAAGCTCCAGCACCAAGAAATATTGCAATCCTCATCCTTCTCCTTTTTATCATTTTACAACCTTTTAAGTGTAAAAAACAACACTTATTTTTTATTATTGTTATGGTTCACCTTTCTGTCATGCTTGACCACCTTACCACAGTACAGATTTAACTTTCCGAGGCGTATGACCGCCTTTCCGCCATGTGTGGCCAGCTCTACGCTATGTGCTATCTGCTTTCCGCAATGTGTGACCAGCTCTACGCTATGTGCTATCTGCTTTACACAATGTGCAAACAGTTTTCCCAGGCGTGCGATCACCTTTCCCATATGCGCAACCAGTTTTCCCGGATGTGTGGCCAGCTCTACGCTATGTGCTATCAGCTTTCAGCAATGCGCGACGAGCTTTCCGGCACGTGCAA
>JAURWH010000162.1 GCA_030655055.1 bacterium | reverse complement strand
GCAAGCCCAGCATCAGACCGATATCCAGACCGCGGTCAGCCAGGCAAAGATGGAGGTTGGAGCCCAGGTAAAGGACCTGCAGACCAAGTTCCAGGAACAGCGGCAAAAGTGGGAGAAGATACTCAACGACCTGCGCACGCGCAACGACGAGCTTTTAAAAGCCAACCAGGAGATGGAGCAGCAGGTAGAATCGCTGAGGGAACGCCACAGCGCCATGATCCAGGAGTACGCCGACCTGAAGAACCAGAGCCAGCAGGCCGCTTATCAGCAGGCAGCCGCCGAGATCCGCATACCGGAACCGGTTGCGGCCGCACCCGATCCATCCGAACTTAACCTGCCGCAAACGATGATCCATCCGGAGCCAGTTTCTGCATCATCCAACCCGTCCGAACTAAGCCTGCCGCAATCGATGCTCCAGCCCGAGCCGGCCGCCCAGATGGAACCGGAGATCCACCCGATGCCGGAGGTCAGGATAGAAATGCCGTCATCCGAAATGGATATCCCGGCCAGGATCCAGACGGAGGCGGTGCTGGAGATCCCCCAAGCCGTGGAGGCGCCGCCGGATGATAACAGCGACCTGATGGCCGAGCTGGAGGCTTTGGAACAGGAAATGAAAAAGCTCAAGGGTTAAAAGGATCAACTGCCAATGCCAGAACTGCCTGAAGTAGAAACTGTCAGACGAGACCTGAACCGCCTGCTGGCTGGGAGGGTCATAGGACCGGTCCAGGGCCTTTTTCCCGGATCGGTCAAAGGGATCGGTTTTAAGAAATTTGCTGGGATCATCCAGGGGGCAAAAATTGCCAAGGTGGACCGGCGGGCCAAATACCTATTGATATCATTGGGCTCGGGCCTGACCCTGGTCATTCATCTTAAGATGACCGGGGTGCTGCAGCACCAGCAAAAAGATGATCCTTTGCCCAGATCGGCCAGGATCATCTTTTATTTTAAGGACGGCACCAGGCTGGTGTTTTCCGACCAGCGCAAATTCGGTTCCATCAAGCTGACCGATGACCCAAACGAACTGCCGGAGATCAAGAAACTGGGGCCGGAACCATTGGACGGGAAATTCACTCCGGCGGTCTTAAAGCAAAGGCTGGCCGGGCGCAAAGGCCCGGTCAAGACCGTGCTGCTGGACCAGACGGTGCTGGCCGGGCTGGGGAACATCTACGTGCTGGAAGCATTGCACCGGGCGGGGATAGCGCCCCAGCGTTCGGCCGCCCTGCTTAAAGACGAACAGATAAAGAAACTGCACTCCGCCATAGTCAGGACACTCAAGGAGGCCGTGGCCGCCCGGGGCAGCTCGGTGGACACCTACCGGGACGGCCAGGGGAAAAGCGGCTGGTTCCAGGTGAAGCACCGGGTCTACGACAAGGAAGGCTTAAAATGCAAGAAGTGCGGGCATACGATAGTCAAGGAGATGTTCCGGGGAAGGGGGACATATTGGTGCCCAAAGTGCCAACGGTAGGGAACTGATGATAGGGACTAGGGACTAGATGTTAGTGAGGGAATGATATAATTGGATCGCAGCTAAAACACAAATCAGAAAACAGTAAACAGTAAAAGTCATATGAAAATTGGATTGATCTCCGACACCCACGACGACCTGAAGTCCTGCTACAAGGCCTGCGAGGCCTTTAAGGCGGACGGCGTCAAGACCGTGCTGCACGCCGGCGACATGATCTCTCCGTTCATGGTGCCGGTGTTCGAGCAGGCCAAGCTCAAGCTGATCGCCGTGTTCGGCAACAACGACGGCGACAGGGTCTACCTCTCCCAGAAATTCCAGGAAGCCGGGTTTGAACTGCATCCCGGGCCCTACGAGTTCGACCTGGGATCCCGGCGGATCTGCATGATGCACGAGCCTTACTGTCTGGAGAGCCTGGTCAAGTCCGGCAACTTTGACCTGGTGGTCTACGGCCACACCCACAAGCTGGACATCAGGGAAGAGGGGACGCTGGTCATCAACCCCGGCGAGGGCTGCGGGTATCTATCCGGAAAACCCACCTGCGCGGTGGTGGACCTCTCCGACATGAGCGGCCGGATAATAGATCTCTAATATGCCACCCTTCGATACACACTTCGGCCTTGCTCAGTGCGTCGCTCAGGGTAAACTCCATCACAGAGACGCAGAGCCGGATAAAGATTTAAACGGCAAAAAAAATAAACTGACAGCATTGCTCAGAAGCTACGGCAGTGCCCTGATCGCTTATTCCGGCGGGGTGGACAGCACCCTGTTGGCCGTGCTGGCGCGGGAAGCTTTGGGAGACAAATGCCTGGCCGTCACGGCCGTCTCGCCGATCCACAGCAATCAAGAAGTTGAAACATCCAGGGCTTTGGCCCGCAAGTTTGGAATAAAGCATCTGGTCATAAGATCACGGGAGCTCAATAGCCCGGTCTTTAAAACCAATCCGGTCTCGCGCTGTTATCTCTGCAAAAAAATGCTGTTTGAACAGATCAGGGTCCTGGCTAAACGCCGGGGGATCCCCGTTGTCATTGACGGCAGCAATGCCGAGGACCTTAAAACCTACCGCCCGGGCTTAAAAGCGCTTAAGGAACTGAAGATAAAAAGCCCCCTGGCCGAAGCCGGTTTGACCAAGAACGAGATCCGGCAGTTGGCAAAACAAAAAGGCATTGCCGTCTGGAACGCTCCGGCCAATGCCTGCCTGGCTACCAGGATCCCTTACGGGGCGGCCATCACCCCCAGGATACTGAAACAGATAGAAAGATCGGAGCAGGCCCTGCGCCAGTTGGGGTTGAGCCATTGCCGGGTGAGGCACCACGGGGAACTGGCCCGGCTGGAGATACTTTCATCTGAGTTTGACAAAGTACTTAAGTCTAAAGACAAGATAATTGGCTCCCTGCGCCGGGCCGGATACAAATTCATTGCCCTTGATCTGGCCGGATATCAGTCCGGTTGTTTCGATACTCAAACGATAAGCGGGAAAAATGGAAAAAGATAAACTGAAGAAAATAATAAAGGACATCCGGGCTGGAAAACTGACGGAAGACAGGGCGTTGGAAGCATTGCGGCATCTTCCTTTCCGGGACCTGGGTTTTGCCAGCATCGACAACCACCGGCAGCTGCGCCGGGGGGCGCCGGAGGTGATCTTCTGTCAGGGGAAAACTCCCTTACAGACCGCCAAAATATTCAAGGCCATGGCGGGAGGCGGGCTGGTGATGGCCACCCGGGCCGCTCCGGAGCATTATAAGGCGGTTAAAAAGATGAACCCCGGCGCGGTGTACCATTCCGTGGCCCGGATCATAAGCAACCGCAAGCCGGTCGCTTCCAAAAGCGCTGAATACATCGCGGTGGTAACGGCCGGGACCTCGGACATCCCGGCGGCCGAAGAAGCTGCCGTTACTGCGGAACTGCTGGGGGCCAAAGTCGTCCGTTTATGGGACGTGGGCGTGGCCGGGATCCATAGACTTTTAGACAAGCGGGAGATATTGCAGAAAGCCCAAACCGTAGTGGCCGTGGCCGGGATGGAAGGGGCTTTGCCCAGCGTGGTCAGCGGCCTGGTGGCCTGTCCGGTGATAGCCGTGCCCACCAGCGTGGGCTACGGGGCCAGTTTTGGGGGGATCACCGCGCTTTTGGCCATGCTCAACAGCTGCTCGCCCGGCGTGGCAGTGGTCAACATAGACAACGGGTTCGGGGCCGGTTACCTGGCCTGGATGATCTCCAAGGGAAAGAGCTGATGAATACGATCTACTTTGACTGCCCCACCGGGGCCTCGGGCAACATGATCCTGGCCGGACTGATAGACGCCGGGGCCAGTTGGAAGAAAATAGAAAGCTCATTGAAACGCCTGCCGGTCAAGGGCTGGAAGGTGGCGCTGGCCAAGGTGACCCGCCAGGGCTTAAGCGGACTGCATCTGGAAGTTGTCCAGGGGCCGCAACCCTGCCGCCATTTAAAGGACATAGAGGGCATCATCAAAAAGGCCGGGCTGTCAGGTTTTGTCACAGAGAATTCCATCGCCATATTCACGAAACTGGCCGAAGCCGAATCAAAGGTTCATCGTACTTCCATCGACAAGATACACTTTCACGAAGTGGGGGCGGTGGACGCCATCATAGACATCGTGGGCAGCTGCCTGGCGCTGGAAGACCTGGGAGCCAAAAGAATGTTCTGCTCGGCCCTGAACGTGGGGCACGGCCAGGTCAAGTGCCAGCACGGCATTCTGCCGGTGCCGGCCCCGGCCGCCGCCCAATTGCTGAAGAAAGCGGCGGTCTATCAGAACGAACTGGCCGGCGAACTGGTGACCCCCACCGGGGCGGCCATCATCACCCACTTTGCCGAAAGCTTTGGGCCGATGCCCCAAATGGTCCTAAAGTCGGTTGGGAACGGAGCGGGTACTCGGGAACTGGCCCAGCCCAATCTTTTAAGGGTGCTGGCGGGGGAGTTATTGCCCGGCCGCAAATGCCCACACAACATCGTGCTGCTGGAAACCAACATCGACGACCTGAACCCCCAGGTATACCAGCATTTGATGGAAGACCTTTTCAAGCAGGGCGCGCTGGACGTGTATTTCACGCCCATCCAAATGAAGAAGAACCGTCCGGCGGTGATGCTCTCGGTGCTGACCAACCCGGAGAACGAGGCCCTGATGCTGGACGCGATCTTTGCCGAGACCACCACCCTGGGCATCCGCCGCCGGGAGATGGAAAGATACACCCTGCCGCGGCAGGAGATAAAAGTAAAGACCGCCCATGGTGTTGTCTCCGGCAAAAAGGCGACCCTGTATGACGGGTCGCATAAGTTCATCCCGGAATATGAGGAATGCAAACAGATCGCCCAAAAAAGCGGCCAGCCCCTGATGAAGATAATGGAACTGGCCAGGGCGCAATTCATAAAGGACCAAAAGAAATAACCTATGGACATCACACTAAGAAGTCTGGGCTTAAAGCCCAAATTGTCAAAGGTCATCTGGGATTTTTTCATGATCACCGTGGGCTGCGCCCTGATGGCGCTTTCCTACGACCTGTTCCTGGTGCCCCACAAGATCGCCCCGGGCGGGGCGGCCGGGATCAGCACCATCCTGCATTACCTGTTCAAACTGCCGGTGGGGGTGGTGATCTTTGCCGTCAACATTCCGCTGTTCATCTGGGGGATGCTGGAGTTCGGCAAGAAGTTCGGGTTCCGCACCATCTATGCGGTGTTCGTCACTTCCTTTCTGACCGACTTTTTGCAGGCCATGTTCCATTTTAAGGCGGCCACCCAGAACGCCATCCTGGCGGCGGTCTACGGGGCCATACTGCTGGGCATAGGACTGGGGCTGGCCTTTAGGCACCAGGCCACCACCGGCGGCTCGGACATAGTGGCCCAGATCATTTCCAAGTACTCCAACGCCACCCCGGGCATCGGCATCATCATGGTGGACTTCTTCATCATCGTGCTGGCCGGGCTGACCTTCCGCAGCGTGGACCTGGCCCTGTACGGCCTGATCACCCTGTACATCTCCAGCCGGATACTGGACGTGATCCTGGAGGGCTGGTCCTACAACAAGGCGGCCTATATCATCTCCGACCATCACCAGTTGATAAGGGGCGAAGTGGTGCTGGAGATGAACCGGGGCGGCACCATGTGGGTGGGCAAGGGATTTTACAAGGGCACCGAGCGCACCATCCTGTTTTGCGTGGTCAGCCGGAGGGAGCTGGTGCAGTTGAAGGAAATTGTCAGCCTGCTGGATCCCAAGGCCTTCATGGTGGTGACAGACGTCAAGGAGGTACTGGGGCACGGGTTTACCTCTTGGTCAAAGGTGGCTGAGAACTGATGATGAAAAAGTTACCACGTTATATTGGTGTTTTTGAACAGCATGGGCCAGTAGGATTAGTATTGGCAATATGGTACGCGATTTTCTGTGTCATCTCCTATAATGTCCCTAATGCACGAGAACCCTTCTGGAAGATATTAATTGTAGCCGTATCCGGTACTTTGCCTTTTACGATTGTCTTTTTTTTCAGCCTTGGTCTGTCATACCGGTTTGGCTATGTTTGCAAAGACTCAGAGTTGCCATTAGAATTGAGGAAAATAAAAAGTTTCCTTTTACGTAATAACAACCGTATGTTAATCAAAGCAGCAGCAGCAAATTTTTGCATCCCATTATTAGCGTCATTTCCCTTTATTTTATTTCATATTCGTGGTGAACAAAGACCTGATATTTCTGATATTTACACGATCCTATCATTGTCAAGCTTCGGTAATATGTCAATGATGGGAATAATGGGTTTTGTACAGTATAAATCAATTGCTAAGAATTGGAATGAAATACAAAATGACTATAAACCTTGGCCAGACAACTTACCATCTGACCAAAAACAGAAAGCCTTGGCGGATGAAAAAACAAGAAATCGACCCTTAACGGAATATGAGAATCGTCTTGCAAAAATTTGTTACGGTAGTGAACAACGAACAAAACACAAGAAAAAAAACGAATAAAGTATGAAAAAGATTCTAACAGGAGACCGGCCCACCGGGCCTTTGCACATAGGGCATTATTTTGGTTCGCTGGTGGAACGGGTGAGACTGCAGGACCAGTACGAGACCTATGTCCTGATCGCCGACGTTCAGGCCCTGACCGACAACTTTGACGATCCCCAAAAGGTGCACGACAACATCATCGAGGTCACTCTGGACTACCTGGCGGCGGGGATAGACCCCAACAAATCCACCATCGTCATCCAGTCAAAACTGCCGGCCATTGCCGATCTGACCATCTTCTTCATGAACCTGGTGACGGTGGCCCGGGTGGGCCGCAATCCCACGGTCAAGGAGGAGATCAAGCAGAAAGGTTTCGGGGAATCACTGCCCTTCGGGTTCTTTGCCTATCCCGTCTCCCAGGCGGCCGACATTCTGTCCTTCAACGCCGACCTGGTGCCGGTGGGCGACGACCAGCTGCCGATGATCGAGATGACCCGGGAGATCGCCCGCGATTTCAACCGGATCTACGGGCCGGTGTTTGTGGAGCCGGAAGCCAAGACCGGCAGTTTTGGGCGGATCAAGGGTTTGGACGGGAATTCCAAGATGAGCAAGTCGCTGAACAACGCCATAGACATCAAGGACAGCGCGGATGATACCGCCAAGAAGATCATGAGCGCCTACACCGACCCCACCAAGGCCCGCAAGGACGACCCCGGCCACCCGGACGGCTGCATGGTCTACGCCTATCACCAGATATTCACTCCCGGCCACGCCGCCATAAAGGAGGAGTGTTTGAAGGGCGGGCGGGGCTGCGTGGTCTGCAAAAAGGAGCTGATAGCCAACATGAACGGTTATTTTGCCCCGATCCGGCAGAAGCGCATAGAACTGGGTAATGACCTGGGTTATGTCAGGAATGTGCTGAAGCAGGGCATCATCAAGGGGCAGGAAGTGACAGGGGACATCCTGGAAAGGGCCAAGACTGCCATGAAGATAGATTACCGGGATATATTGGGGTAATAATTCTTACTGCTTATCCGATTACCACGGGAAATAAATTGCACAGAAGGTGCCAACCCCGTAAGTCGCGTTAAAACGATCAGTGAGCATAGCAGTTGATGGCGGTTAAAAGCTTGTCTGGCGTGTTTGAGGGCTTGGCCAAAGCCCGAGTTCAGACAAGCCCGCCGGCAACGAGAAGCGCAACGCCTGGAGAGTTTTAAGCGACGAGCTTTTTCTTTTGGTTCTTTTCTTGTTGGCGGTACAAAAAGAAAAGAACATAACCGGGCTAAAGACAAATAGTCTGCAGTTGATACTTCGATTTGTCAAGCAAGGGGTCTGTCTCAGTATGACAACATTGAACAAGCAAGTGGTCTGTCTCAGGATGACAAAAGCACCATAAATGGAGGAAACATTTTGAAAGACCTAGCACAACACGCCCTTAACGTGGCCGAGGTGGCCGGGGCCACCTACGCCGACATCCGGATCATCAACGATGAATCCGAGCGGGTGGAGGTCAAGGACGGCCAGGTGGGCAGCATCAATCGGGGAACCTCCGGCGGCTTCGGCATCCGGGTGATAGTTAACGGGGCCTGGGGCTTTGCCTCCAGTCCCAAGATCGACAAGGCCGAGATCGAGCGGGTGGCCAGGCTGGCCGTCAAGGTGGCCAAGGCCAGCGCCCTGCTTAAGGTCCGCGACCTGGAGCTGGCCCCGGTGGAGAAGTACATAGACAAATACGTCACCCCGCACAAAAAGAACCCGCTGGAAGTTCCGCTGGAGGAGAAGATCGCCCTGCTGCTTAAGACCGATGCCGCCATGCGCCAGGTGAAGGGGGTGAACATCACCGAATCCCGGATCGCGGGCTGGGTGGAGGACCAGCTGTTCGCCTCCACCATTGGCTCGGTGATAGAACAAAGGATAGTGCAGTGCGGCGGCGGCTACACCGCCACCGCCGTCAAGGACGGCGACGTGCAGTACCGCTCCTATCCCTGTTCCCACGGCGGGCAGTGGGAATCCAACGGCTACGAGATGATAGAGGGACTGGACTTTGCCGGGAACGCCGGGAGAACAGCGGAAGAAGCGGTGGCCCTGCTTTCGGCCGACCAGTGCCCGTCCGGCGAGAAGGACATCATCATCGAAGGCTCCCAGCTCTCGCTTCAGATCCACGAATCAGTCGGGCATCCGCTGGAGCTGGACCGGGTGTTCGGCAGCGAGGCCAACTACGCCGGCACCAGCTTTGCCACCACCGACAATCTGGACAAGCTGAAATACGGTTCCGACATCGTCAACATTTCCTCCGATCCCACCTGTCCCATGGGCCTGGGCAGTTACGGCTACGATGACGAGGGCGTAAAGACCCACAAGGCCGATCTGATAAAGAACGGCCTGCTGGTGAACTACCTGTCATCCCGCGAGACCGCCAGGGTCATCGGCAAGAACTCCACCGGGGCCATGCGGGCCGACGGCTGGGGCAACATGCCCATCGTCCGGATAACCTGCATCAACCTGGAGCCGGGCACAAAGTCAACCGAGCAGATAATCTCCGAGACCGATGACGGCATCTACATGGCCAGCAACAAGAGCTTTTCCATCGATGACCGGCGCTCCAACTTCCAGTTCGGAACCGAGATCGCCTGGGAGATCAAAAAGGGCAAGCTGGGCCGGATGCTGAAGAACGCCACCTACACCGGGTTCACCCCCCAGTTCTGGAACGCCTGCGACGCCATCGCCGGGCCAAAGGACTGGAAGATCTGGGGAACCGCCAACTGCGGCAAGGGCGAACCGGGACAGCTGGCCAGGACCGCCCAGGGCTGTGCGCCGTCAAGGTTCCGGAAGATCAAGGTCGGCGTGGTGCCGGGGAAAAAGTAGCGGCCATATATCGACACTGATGGACACTGACGATGAACATGCAGTGAACACAGTCTCAAAAAATAAAAATCATTTGAACGGAAATAAAATGTTGATAGATAAAAATCAGGCCCACGACATCTGCAAAAGGGCGTTGTCCTTTGCCAAAGAAGGCCAGGCCGAAGTTATCCTGACTCAGACGGCCAGCCCGCTGACCAGGATCGCCAACAACACCATCCACCAGAATGTGGAGACATCGGACATCGACATCTCCCTGCGGGTGGACCTGGAAGGACGCTCGGGACGGGCAACCACCAACCAGTTTGACGACGAGTCGCTTAAAGAACTGGCCAGGCGGTCCGTAAATGCAGCCCGGGCCATCACCAGCAAACAGGAACTTCCGCCGATGATGGGGCCGCAGCAATACCGGGAGATCCCGGCCTTTGACCAGAGTTCGGCCTTCATGGAGCCGGAGCAGAGGGCGGAGATGGTGCTTAAGGCCGTAAAACTGGCCCGGCAGGAAAAAGTGGAGCTGGCCGGACTGGTCAACAACACACTTTATGCCACCGCCATGGCCAACAGCAATGGGTTGTTCGCCTATCATAACATGAGCACCCTGCGGATGGAGCTTACCGCCCGTTCCGGCATTACAGCCGGACGATTTGCCCAGACGGCGCGCAAAGCAGGTGAGATTGACCCGGAGAAGATCGCAGCCATCGCCATCAAAAAGTGCCTGGGCGGACTCAATGCCAAGGCGCTGGAGCCGGGGGATTACACCGTGATCCTGGAGCCCGAAGCGGTCACCACGCCGTTAATGTTCCTTTCATATCTTTCTTTCGGCGCCCTGGCGGTCCAGGAGAACCTGAGCTGCCTGTCCGGGAAGATAGGGCAGAAACTGATGGGTGGCAATATCACCATCAGCGATGATGCCTACAATCCCCTGGCGGTCTGGGCCGAGCCATTTGATTCCGAGGGCATGCCCAGGAAGAAGGTGATGATCATAGAAAAAGGGGTGGCCCGCGGTCCGGTTTACGATCTGAAAACAGCGGCCAAGGACAGGACAGAGACCACCGGCCACGGCCTGCCCCAGCCCAACACCTACGGCCCGATGCCGCGGAATCTGATCCTGGAAGGCGGGAATGCCTCGCTGGAGGACATGATCAAGTCCACCAAGCGCGGGGTGCTGGTCACCCGTTTCTGGTATAACCGGGTGGTGGACCGCAAGATCCCCGTCATCACAGGGATGACAAGGGACGGCACCTTCCTGATCGAGGACGGCAAAGTGTCCTGCGGGGTCAAGAATATGAGGTTCAACCAGGACCTGGTGGAGTTCTTTAACAATGTGGAGACGCTGGGCGTGCCGGAGAGCCAGGAGAACATGGTGGTTCCGCCGCTTAAGGTCAATAATTTTCATTTTACCGGGCTGACCGAGGCCTAGAGTATGTTCTTTTTCTTTTTTGTGCCGCCAACTAAGAAAAAGAACCAAAAAGAAAAAAGCTCGTCGCAAAATACTATCCGGGCCACGCTTACGCCAAGGCTTCAGCGGACCCGCATTGCGCTTCTCGTAGTCGGCGGGCTTGTCTGAACTCGGGATTTTGCCAAGCCCTCAAACAGGCCAGACAAGCTTTCTTCCGCCGTCAACTGCGATGCTCACTGATAGTATTTAACGCGACAACCGGGGTTGAACCCTGTTGATTAACCGATATCCCGAGTAAATCGCTGATCATCCTATCAAAATGATAAGGACACAGATATGAGTGATACAAATAAATATGCCGCAGGCCGGATAAAGATCCGCCCGGCCAGGCCCTCGGACAAGGCTGTGGTGCTTGACTTCTGCAAGCATACCTTCGGCCGCTGGGGAGATTACATGCCCGAGGTCTGGGACCAGTGGGTAAAGACCAAGGGCGGCCTTTTCTTCGCGGCCACGATAGAGGACAGGCCGGTCGGTGTGGGCAAGATCACCATCCACCGGCCGGGCGAGCTTTGGCTGGAGGGCTTAAGGGTTGATCCCAAGTACCGGGGGCACGGTATCGGCCGCATCATCCAGGACTACACCTGGAAGAAGGCCATGAGCCTGAAACCCCGGTTCATACGCTATGCCACCGGATCCTACAACAAGATATCCCAGCATCTGGGGAAGTCCAAGTCCATGAAGATAGCGGCCGAGTTCGACGAATACGCCGGCAAACTGCTCCCGGCCAAGGAGACCGTCATGGTGCCGGCCAAGCCAAAAGAATGCGGGGAATATCTCGGCTTTTTCAACCGCGACCGCCAGGCCAAACATTGGAAGGGGTTGTATCTTGACAGTTGGTCGGCCAAGACCTTTGACCAGCAGGCGCTGGAAGGCTTGATCAAGCAAAAAAGGGTTTACGGGTATTACGACCACCGA
>JAURWH010000161.1 GCA_030655055.1 bacterium | reverse complement strand
GCTTACCGGATTTTTCTTCACATACGGCCGGTCCACGTACTGATAGTTGTGGACCAGCGACAATCTTTTCACGGCACTGTTGTATTGCTTCTTTACCTCCATCACTTTGGATTCCAGCTCAACGGGGTTGAAGCCGACAGGATTTCGCAGCTTCAATAACTTGATCGCTTCATTTTTATCGTTCACCGCCTGGTCAAGGGTAAGCTGCAGATCCTGCACGTTCTTCTCCAGTTCCCGTCTCTCCATTTCGTACCTGTTCTTGACATACTGATTGTTGTTAAGGTACTCAATCAAGCGGTCCATTATAGCCGGCGAAGATTGGGGATTATTGTACACTTGGACTGACATTTTGAAAAATGTGTTGGATCCTTGGATGTCGGATACTCTGACCCTTTGCAGTCTTTTCATCAGGGTGTCAGAACTGATGTCTGCCTCGCCTTTTTTGTAGCCCCGGTCCCATGACAAGTCCAGCATGGCCCTGGTCTCGGAAACATTGACCAGGCCATAAACAGTCCCTTTGGCATCCGTGCTGACGATTTTATCGCCGATCTCCGGCAGCGAGATCACCGCATCACATTGATATAAACGGGGCGAGGTCAGGCTTTTAAACAGGCCGACCGCTGCAAAAACAACTCCGCACAGGACGATCAGCAGCCGATAGGCATTGAATACCCTTACCAGCGACCCAATGTCATTGTTTTTTTTCATCTCCAACAGACTCCTTTTAAAAATATTTCAACCCGTTTCCGCACCTGCGCGCTTGCGGCGCGGTCGATCCTGGCCGGCGGGAAGGGAAAAGAAGGTGGCGCAGCTATTGTTTCAGGTACCATTCTATGGTCCGCCCCAATCCTGCTTCAAAATTTGTGGTGGCCTTGAACCCGAACTCCTGCTCCGCCCGGCTGGTATCCAGCATCCGCCGGGGCTGGCCGTCGGGCTTGGTGCCGTCCCAGGTGATCCTCCCCTCAAACTTCATCAGCCGGGCTATCAGTTCCACCAGTTCCCTGATGGAGATCTCGAACCCGGCCCCCAGGTTGACCGGATCGGATTTCTGGTATTTTTCCGCCGCCAGCAGCACGCCCTCGGCGGCATCCTGGACATATAAAAATTCCCGGGTGGCTTTTCCCGTTCCCCAGACCACGATCTCCTTTTGGCCCGAAGCCTGGGCGTCGCGGATCTTCTTGATCAGGGCCGGAATGACGTGGGACGATCCGGGGTCAAAATTGTCCCGGGGGCCGTACAAATTCACCGGCATCAGGAATATGGAGTTGAAGCCGTACTGCTGGCGGTAGGACTGGGACTGGACCAGCAGCATCTTCTTAGCCAGGCCGTAGGGGGCGTTGGTCTCCTCGGGGTAGCCGTTCCAGAGATCATCCTCCCTGAAGGGCACCGGGGCGAATTTGGGGTAGCAGCAGATGGTCCCCAGGGCCACGAATTTTTCGATCCCTGTTTGCCGGCCTATCTCCATCAGCTGGGTGCCCATCATCAGGTTGTCATAAAAGAATTCTCCGGGCTTTTCCCGGTTGGCCCCGATCCCGCCCACCTTGGCCGCCAGATGAATGACCATGTCGGGCTTGGCATCGCGGTACAACCGTTTGACCGCATCAAGGTCCACCAGGTCATAATCCTTGATGTCCGGAACAAATATGTTCTGGCAGCCGCTGTGACGCAGTTTTTGGACCAGGAAGGAACCCAGGAATCCGTGGCCCCCGGTCACCACCACCTTTTTATTGTCCCAAAAACCCATGGACACTTTCCTCCTCTAAATATTTTTTGTCTATGCGCTGAAATTATTATTCAGGCCTTCCCAGTCTTTCCGCTTTTCACTTTCACCCGGACCAGGTCACTTCTTGTCCGCCACTTCCCTGTTCAGCCTCTCCGCCAGCTCCTCCACCGTCATCTGCCCCGCGTCCCCTATGCCGTGGCGGCGCAGCGAGACCAGTCCCGACTCCGCTTCCTTGGCGCCCACGATGACCATGCCGGGGATCTTCTGCATCTCTGCGTCCCGGATCTTGGCCCCGACCTTCTCGCCCCCCAGGTTCAGCAGGACCCGGAAGCCCCGAGCTGAAAGCTTGTCCGCCACCTGGCGGGCATAGTCGGCCTGGGCGTCGGTGATGTTCATCACCATCAGCTGGACCGGGGCCAGCCACAGCGGGAAGTTGCCGGCGTAATGCTCTATCAGCACCCCGAAGAAACGCTCCATGCTTCCCAGCAGGGTCCGGTGGACCATGTAGGGCCTATGCTCCTTGCCGTCCTCGGCGATGTAGGTCATGCCGAACTTTTCGGGCAGGTTGAAATCGAACTGGATGGTGCTGCACTGCCAAAGCCGCGAGAGCGAATCCTTGATCTTGATGTCGATCTTGGGGCCGTAGAAAACCGCCTCGCCCTCCATCCTTTCGTATTCTATGTTCCGGGCCTTGAGGGCCTTGACCAAAGACTCCTCGGCCTTGACCCACATCTCGTCCCCTCCGGCGTACTTGTCCAGGTTCTTGGAGTCGCGCACCGAAAGTTCGATCTTGACGTCCTTGAATCCGAAGTCGTTGAACATCGACAGCGAGAAGTCCAGCACCCTCAGGATCTCATCGTCTATCTGGGACGGGGTGCAGATGATGTGGGCGTCGTCCTGGGTAAAGCCCCGCACCCGCATCAGTCCGTGCAGGGTCCCGCTCCGCTCGTAGCGGTAGACCGTGCCCAGCTCCGCCCAGCGCAGCGGCAGGTCGCGGTAGGAATGGTGGCCGGTGTTGTAGATCAGGATGTGGAACGGGCAGTTCATGGGCTTGACATAATAGTTGGCCTTGTCCAGCTCCATCGGGGAGTACATCCCGTCCTGGTAGAAATTCAGGTGGCCCGAGGTCTGCCACAGCCACTCCTTGCCCATGTGGGGGGTGAACAGGATGTCATATCCCTCTTCATAGTGCCGCTGGCGCCAGTGGTTCTCTATCAGCACCCGCATCCGGCCGCCCTTGGGGTGCCAGTAGACCAGGCCCGGGCCGGCCTCCTCGTGCAGCGAGAACAGGTCCAGCTCCCGGCCCAGTTTCCGGTGGTCGCGCTTTTTGATCTCCTCCAGCTTGTTCAGGTGCTCGTCCAGCTGCTCCTTCTTGTCAAAGACGGTGCCGTAGATCCGCTGCAGCATCTGGTTGCGCTCGTCGCCCCGCCAGTAGGCCCCGGCCACCGACAGCAGCTTGAAGTGCTTGATCCGCCCGGTGGAGGGAAGGTGCGGCCCCCGGCAGAGGTCTATGAAGTCGCCCTGCTGGTAAAAGGAGATGACCTCGCCCTGGGGCAGGGCCTCGATCAGCTCCACCTTGTATTTTTCGCCCAGCTGTTTAAAGTGCTCCAGGGCCTCCTCCCGCGGCATCTCCCGGCGGACGATGGTGATGTCCTGGGCCGCCAGCTCGGCCATCCTCTTCTCGATCTTGGCCAGGTCGTCGGAGGAGAAGGGCTCGGGCCGGTCGAAATCGTAGTAATAACCGTCCTCGATGGCCGGGCCGATGGCCGCCTTGGTGCCGGGGAAAAGCCCGGTGACGGCCTGGGCCATCAGATGGCTGGTCGAGTGGCGCAGCACTTCCTTGCCCTGCTCCGAGTCGAAGGTCAAAGCCGAGAATTTGGCGTCGCGGTCGACCTTGGCCGACAGGTCGACGGGCTTGCCGTCCAGGGTGGCCGCCAGTGATGCTTTGGCCAGCCCCGCGCCTATTGATTTGACGATATCCAGGCTGGAAACGCCCGGTTCGAACTCCTTGATCTTGCCGTCCGGCAGGGTGATCTTGATCATGCTGATTTTCCTTGAAATTTGAAATTTGAAATTTTACCATTTAGCGCCACTAAGGCACCAAGTCGCAAAGGGAAATGAAACCTTGGGTTCACGATTAAAAGACTATTGTGCAATTTATTTTTTAAATTTTATTCTCAAAGATTTTACATTAGATTCTTTCATTATTTATGGCCTCAGTGTCTTAGTGTCTTTGTGGCCGAATGGTTGCCTTTTATCTGATTAAGCCGTTTATTTATTAGTAACTTATAGAATTTATTATATTACCATTAAACCTTGAAAAAATCAAGAAAATTCGGGCAAAATACTTGAACGATGTTCTTGACTTATCCGGGCAAATATGTTAAATTGAAAGTCCGGTATTCTCTAAAAAGAAATAACTTTTGTCCCGCAGTTTTAGCGGGAGGAAACAATCATCAAAAGGAGACTAGAACATGTCAAGAAAACTTACCCTGCTGGCTTTGGCTCTGATGATGGGCTTTTCGATCGGACTGGCCCAGGGGCTCAAAAAACGGGTGGCGGTGATGGATTTTGAGGACAAGACCGGCCACGGCGGCTGGCACATCGGCAGCGGCATGGCCGACATGCTGACCACCGCTTTGGTGAAATCCGGAAAGTTCATGGTCATCGAGCGCCAGCAGCTGGATAAGATCATGCAGGAGCAGTCGCTGGGGATGAGCGGGGCCGTCACCGCCCAGAGCGCGGCCCAGGTGGGCAAACTGCTGGGGGTGGAGCTGATGGTCACCGGCAGCGTCAACGAGTTCGGCGAAAAATCATCCAAGATTGGCGGATCGGTGGGCAGCTCCGTCTCCAAGGGCATGTTCGGCCTCAACCGGCTGGGGGTCGAGACCAAGACCGCCCGGGTGGGCCTGGATGTCCGCCTGGTGAACACCACCACCGGCGAGATCGTGGCGGCCGAAGGCATAGCCGAGGACGAGAGCAAGAAGGGCGTGGATGTCGGCACCGACGAGTTCAGTTTCTCCAACGACACCCATTTTGACGAGACCCTGGCCGGCAAGGCCACCCGCAAGGCGGTCAACAAGATAATTGAGATGATCACCGGAGCCATGGAAAAAGTGGCCTGGACCGGGATGGTGCTCAAGGTCAACCCCGACAAGACCCTGATGCTTAAGCCGGGAGCCCTGGGCGGCGTCAAGGTGGGCGACAAATTCACCGTTTACTCCAAGGGCGAGGACGTGATCGACCCCGAGACCGGGCTGTCGCTGGGTTCCGAAGAGACCAAAGCCGGCACCATCGAGATCGTCGACGCCAAGGACCAGTACGCCAAGGCCAAGATAGTGAGCGGAAGCGGATTGAAGGAAAAGGATTTGGTAAGGGAGAAGTAATTCGGGATATTGCCATCAAAGTCAAAGAGGCTGCACAAAATGTGCAGCCTCTTTTTATTGAATCGAAGGCCTATATATTCTAAATGCATATCTAACTTGCTCAGGAAAAGTAGAAAGTATGTACAGGATATAGTAAAATACCTGATTTAGTCCGATCATGTTCTTTTCTTTTTGTACCGCCAAAAAGAGTAGAACCAAAAGAAAAAGCTCGTCGCTTATAACTCTCCGGGCGTTGC
>JAURWH010000160.1 GCA_030655055.1 bacterium | reverse complement strand
TTGCAGCAGGCGGCCTTCAGGGCCTTCGGCTATTCGGCCAAGAAGACCATGATGCTGGCCCAGCAGCTGTACGAGGGCATTGAGCTGGGAGACGAGGGCGCCACCGGACTGATCACCTACATGCGGACCGACGCGGTGCGGCTGGCCCCGGAGGCCGTGGCCTCGGCCCGGGAATACATCAAGGAGAAATTCGGGGCCGGGTATCTGCCGCCGGAACCGCTGCACTACAAATCCCGCAAGGGGGCCCAGGAGGGCCACGAGGCCATCCGGCCCTCGGCGGTGGAGCGCCACCCCGACAAGATCAAGGGCTATCTGACCCCGGAACAGCACAAGGTCTACGGCCTGATCTACAGCCGCTTTTTGGCCTGCCAGATGAACCCCGCCGTATACCTGGCCTCCACCGCCGACATCGCCTGCGGCAAATACCTGTTCCGGGTCTCGGGCAACACCCTCAAGTTCAACGGCTTTCTGGCGGCCTACGGAATAGAGGAGGACGACTCGGCCGAATACGGCGACAGCAAGAGCCTGCCGCCGTTGACCAAGGGCGAGACCTTGAAGCTGGCCGAGCTTCTGCCCAAGCAGCATTTTACCGAGCCGCCCCCGCGCTACAACGTGGGCAGCCTGATCAAGATCCTGGAGGCCCAGGGCATCGGGCGGCCTTCCACCTACGCCACCATCGTCAGCACTTTGGTGGACCGGGAATACATCCTGCAGGAGCAGGGCCGGTTCTCGCCCACCGAGCTGGGCCAGGTGGTCAGCCGGATACTGGTCGAGAAGTTCCCCGACATCTTCGAGGTCCAGTTCACCGCCGACATGGAGAACGAGCTGGACAAGATAGAGCAGGGCAAGCTGGACCGCCTGCAGGTGCTGAAGGATTTCTACGCCCCGTTCTCCAAGGACCTGAAGGCGGCCGAGGCCGGCAAGGCCGAGATGAAGAAATCCCTGGAAGAAAAAACGGATATGAAATGCCCCAACTGCCAGGCGCCGATGATCATCAAATGGGGCCGGTTCGGCAAGTTTTACGCCTGCTCCAATTATCCCGAGTGCAAGACCACCAAGCCGCTGGAGGAGGAAGAGGACCAGAAGATAGACGCCGGGACCTGCGACAAATGCGGCAGCCCCATGGCGGTCAAGCGGGGACGGTTCGGGAAATTTTTGGCCTGCTCCAATTACCCCAAGTGCGAGAACATAAAATCCATCACCACCGGGGTGCCCTGCCCCGAGCCGGGCTGCACCGGCGAGCTGACCGAGCGCCGCAGCAAGCGGGGCAAGAACTTCTATTCCTGCAGCCGCTATCCCGACTGCAAATACGCCAGTTGGAACAAGCCGGTGAACCAGGCCTGCCCCAGCTGCGGGTTCGGGCACCTGTCCCAGAAATACAGCAAGGCCAAGGGGAATTACGTGGCCTGCACCAAATGCAAATACGAACCTGAGGAGAAAAAAGAGGGAGAATCCAAGGAATAGCCGGTTTCAAAGCGGTCCGCCGTCAGGCGGGCCGCTTTTTTGCTTGACTTTTGCAACCGGCTTTGTTATAAATACAAGGTTATACCACCTGAATAATTTTAGGAGGGTTGGTCATGCAAGGAATCTCTGTCCAGTTATTTCTGGCAACGGCGGGCCTATGGCTGGCAACAGCGGGGATCGTCCGGGCCCAGGCTCCGGCACCGGGAACGATTGTCGGGGTGATCAAGGACCGTGAATCCGGCGCTCCCATGAAAGGGATGATCACTTTCCCCGGCCTGAACCTGGCGGCCCTGGTCAGCGACAGCGCCGGAAATTACAAGGTGGACCTGGCGCCCGGAGAGTACAAGATGCATATCTACGCCAACGGCTACCGCTGGATAGAGCGCAAGCTGACGGTAACTTCCGGCAAGACCGAACAATGGGACCTGACCTTAAAACGCAAGGAGGCGGTCATTACAGGCACGGTGCTGGATTCGGCCACGGCCGTTCCCATCAAAGCTCATATAACCAACCTGGGATCCATCCCGGTGGACCTGTCCAGCGGGGCAGACGGGAGATTCCAGACAACGGTAAGGCCCGGTGCCTACCAGTTCAGTTTCGCCGCCCCGGGCTACAGGGCAGAGGTCAAGAACCTGAGCCTTAAGGACAAGGCCCAAAGCCAGCTGGATGTAAAGCTGGCCAGGTCAGGTTCATCGGCCGCCGGAAGGTGGCAGGTCATGCTGGGGGGCGGTGTGATCAAAGCCATGGGAGGAGTGCTTTCCGAAGGCAGCTACGGCTACATGATAAAGCTGGGGGCCGGCTTCAACCTGAACGACAAATTCACCTTTGTCCTCAACGGGGGATACGGCAGCAACAAGTTGCGGGAGACCGTCTGGGAGGCAAATTACGAGTTGTACCAGACCAACTACATCGATGCCGAGATAGACGCCCGCTACAAATTCCATTTCTTTGAAAAGGTCACGCCTTATGTGCTGGCCGGGGGCGGGATCCTTTACTGGGAGAACATGTACAACGGAGCCGCATATCTTGACCCGGCCACCGGGGAAGAACAGAAGGCGGCCAGCCCAATCATTGCCGGGGGCGCCGGGATGGAATACCGGATCACTCCGGCCATCTTCCTGTGGGCCCAGGGCAAGGGGGGGATGTTCCTGAGCGGCGGCAAGATCACCACCGGGTCGGGGATCAAGGACAACCTGCTGGCCGAAGCGTCTTTGGGAGCGGGATACAAATTTTAACAGTTTTAACCAAGCCTGAGAAAAAGTGCATTCGCCCCGGAATATCCTTTATACTAAAAAGCCTCCCCAACTGCCTTGGCGCAGGACCCGGGAGGTTTTATATTCAGTCGCAGGGGCAGTTAATTCCGGGCGCACTTATTTTTTGTCAAAAACATTAACATAGATATTGAATTTTTGCATCATGAAAAATATCGATCCGGTAAAGTTCACAGCAATGAGCGAGATCAGCATGGGCTCCCCCTACAATGCGGGCAAGGTGAGAGTGGATGGTTTTGATCATCCCTGCCTGGATCAGGGCGGTTTTCAGGACCGCTATGTTTACGATCAATCAAAACAGCGGCTGATCCTGGTCCGCTGGGATAAGGGCTACAATATTCCCGGATTTCATCTGTTGATGCTTGATTTGAAAAAACAAAGAATATACCGATCCCCCGTCATGTTCGGCTGCTGCCGGCTTATTGCCATGGAAGAAGGGGGCGTAAACATGGAAATATTTGACCGGGGTAATGTTTTAAACAAGAATTTTAAATTGGCAATGATCAACCAGGCCATAACCCACGATCCCTGCTGATGGAGATTGAAATATTATTTGGATAGTTGCTGCCGCAACGGGTAACTGATAAATGATTAAGCCCAATCAATGCGCCATAAAACGGACAATAAGCCCCGCTGTCCCCGCTGCCGGCTGCACCTGGAACTATGCATCTGCGGCCAGGCCCCGGAATTCGATCTGGCCACCAAGGCGGTGGTGATAATGCATTACGCCGAGGAACGGCGCAAAAGCAACAGCGGCCGCCTGGCCCGGCTGGTGCTGAAGAACTCCGAGATATTCCTGCGGGGCCTTCGTGACGGTCCCCCCGCCCCGGAACCTTCGGAAAAATATCCAAACTCGCTGGTGCTTTTCCCCGGGGCCGGTTCGCAGGAACTGAATGCCGGATTTCTGAAAACCATTCCCCGGCCCATAACTTTGCTCCTGGCCGACGGCAACTGGAACCAGGCCGGGCACATGGTCAAGCGCGAACCGCTGATGAAGGAGGCGATCAAGGTCCACCTGCCGCCGGGCGCCCCCACCCGCTACCGGCTGCGCAATGCCCAGGAAGCGGAGGGCCGGATCTGCACTTTTGAGGCTTTAAGCCGGGCGCTGGGGATCATTGAAGGGCCGGAAGTTGAGCAAAGACTCAGCGAGTTCTTTTATCTTTGGGTGTCACGTAGCCTTAAGATGAGAGGCCGGCCGGATGATATCTGAAAATAAAACCCCCGCCACAGGCGGGGGTTTTATTTTGACGAATATTTTCCCAAGATACTTTTTTCTATCCGCAGATTAACGCAGACGATAACCGTTCAATTTTATGACATGTAAAACAATATTATTTAATCTGTGTGAATCTGCGAAATCTGCGGATGAGAATACTTGGGCAAGTTGTTATAATCATTTTGCCTTGATTTTAATCCGGATTTGGTGTATCCTTAAAAATACATGACAGACTTAAAGACAATATCCATCATCGGCGGGGGGCTGGCCGGGTGCGAGGCGGCCTACCAGGCCGCCTCGCGTGGGCATCAGGTCAACCTGTACGAGATGCGCTTCACCGGAAAGTCGGAGAAACCGGCCCTAACCACTCCGGCCCACCAGACTGGGCTTTTGGCCGAACTGGTCTGCAGCAATTCCCTTAAATCCACCGAGCCGGGCAATGCCCACGGACTGCTTAAGGCCGAGCTGGCTTTGCTGGATTCCCTGCTGCTGAAATGCGCCAATAAAGTATCGGTGCCGGCCGGCAAGGCTTTGGCGGTGGACCGGGACCAGTTCGCTTTGGCGGTGACCCGGGAGATCGCGAACCTTCCCAACATAACGGTCATTTCCCAGGAACAGTCTTCCATCCCGGAAGGCCCTGCCATCATCGCCTCCGGGCCGTTGACCTCGGACAGGCTGTCGCTGGCCCTGGCCGGTATGCTGGGCGAGCAGGGAATGTTCTTCTTCGACGCCATCGCCCCCATCATTGAGGCCGGGTCGCTGGACCATTCCAAGATGTTCAAGGCTTCGCGCTATTCAGACGAAGAAGGCCAGTACTGGAACGCGCCGCTGACCAAGGACCAGTACTTAAGTTTTGTTGACGAACTGGTAAAGGCCCAGCGCCACCAGCCCCATGATTTTGAGGCCGGGCATTACTACGAAGGCTGTCTGCCGGTGGAGGCCATGGCCGAGCGGAATGTCAATTCCCTGCGCTTTGGGATGATGAAGCCCGTCGGGCTGTTCAACCCCCACGAGGGGCGCCGGCCCTATGCCGTACTTCAGTTAAGGCAGGAGAACCAGGAAGGCACCATGTTCAACCTGGTGGGCTTTCAGACCCAGCTCAAGATCTCTGAGCAGCAAAGGGTGTTCCGGATGATACCCGGCCTGGAAAAGGCGGAATTCCTGCGCTACGGCAGCATGCACCGCAACACCTATCTCAACGGGCCAAAACACATCCAAAACAGCATGCAGTCCAAGGCCAGGAACGACCTGTTCTTTGCCGGGCAGATCACCGGGGTGGAGGGCTACGTGGAATCCATCGCCACCGGACTGCTGGCGGGCATCAACATCTGCCGCTATCTGGATGGCCTCCCGCTGCTGGTTCCCCCGCCGTTGACCATGCTGGGCTCTTTGTGCAAGTATGTGTCCGAAGGGGGGACCGGGAAAAGCTTTCAGCCCATGAACGCCAATTTCGGGCTGCTGCCGCCGCTGGATAATTCCGTTCACTCCAAGAAGCTGAGATATGAGGCTTATTCGCAGAGAGCGCTGGAGGCTATGGGAGAACTTACGGGAGAAACAAGTCAAACTCAATAACCCCACCCTGCCCTCCCCTCGAGGGGAGGGGAAGGGAGAGGTTAAAAAAGTACGATCCAAACCCCAAGGAGACTTTCAATATGGATTACACCAAGATAATCAAGGACTCCTGGAACATGTCCATCAAGCACCGCTATCTTTGGGTCTTTGGGGTGTTCGCCGGGATGGGCGGCGGATTGTCGTCCCCCGGTGATATGAAGGACATCAAAAGCAACGAATACTTATCCACCGGCTGGTCCTGGCTGTGGGAGCATCCGGCCATCGCCATTATGATCGCAATTGGTCTTGGGGTACTGCTTTTGATCCATTTCATCCTGGCCTTCGTCTCCTACGGGGCGCTGATCAAAGGCGCGGCCCAGGTGGAGCAGGAGGGCAAGAGCAATTTCGACGATTCCCTGGCCGCCGGGCTGAAATACTTCTGGCCCAACGTGGGGATCTCCCTGATGATCGGCCTGATGATGCTGGGAGTGATCGCCCTGGCCATGCTGCCGTTCATCGTGATGCTGGTAGCCGGGGGCGACGGACTGAAAATAGTGGCCGTGATCTGGCTGATACTATGTATTCTGCCAATATTGCTGGCCGTCTTCGTACTGGTGCTGGTGGCGGCCCTGGCCGCCAGGATCTGCGTGCTGGAGGACAAAGGGGTAATGGATTCATTGAAACTGGCCTGGCAGATGGGCAAGGCCAACGTCTCCGAATCAGCCACGCTGGGGGCCATCTCCATAGCTCTGGGTATCGGCATCTCCATAGCGGTAACGGTCGGGGTGATAGCCCTGGCCATTCCCTTCATAATCCTGGGACTGATAAACATCTGGCTGGGATTGGTGCCCGGCGGGCTGGTGGGCATTGTTCTGATACTGCTGCTGGCCTGCGTTTACGGGGTCTTCACCTCGGCCTACTGGACGCTGGGTTACCTGCAGATCAAGTCCAAGAACGCCCCCGCTCCCCAGGTTGTCGCTCCTGTCATTCCGGCGGCTGAAGCTGTCTGACCCACAGAAAATATTAGTGGTCCGCCAGGACCGGCTGGGCGATGCCCTCAGCGCCGTGCCTCTTTTAAAAGCGCTTAAGACAGCAAGGCCGGGGGCGCACATCACTTTTATGGTGACCAAGCCTTTGGCGGAGCTGTTCTTTGGCCAGCCCTTTTTGGACGAGGTGATCATCTGGACAAACGGCCTTTGGCCTTTGATCAAAACATTGCGCCGGGGCCGTTACGATGTCCTGCTGATGCTGCATCCTTCAAAGCTTTTGGCCTGGGCGGCGCTGTTTGCCGGAGTCAGGCAAAAGGCCGGGCTGGGCTTCAGGCCGTATTATGTTTTGACGGGCTTTAAACATTCGCATAGAGGCCGGAGGTCGGGCTTCGATACTGCCTGCGGCAACTCAGCCCTCCACGGAGCGTTTCAAGACGAAGGCCTCGTCATTCACGAGACAGAATACAACTTTTCCGTGGCCCGCAGTTTGTTTGAACTTTCGGAAGAGATCGAGCCGCCGAAGATATTCTTAAACAACATCGAAATGTCCGAGGCCCGTAATGTCCTAATGTCAATGGTTGTCCAAACGCCCATCGCCATACTCCCTGCCAACAGGGGTTCCTCGGCCAACTGGCCGCCGGAGAGATGGGGCGAGCTGGTCCGGAAATTGGTGGAAGCCAAGAAGGAAGTACTGATCCTGGGCGGGCCGGGGGAGGAAGAGATACTGAATAAAGTAAAAGGCGATACCAATGTGCCCATTGCCGGGCCACAGCTGACCTTGCGGCGGCTGGCTGCAATTTTGGCAAATTGCCGGCAGGTGCTGGGCAGCAGCACCGGCACCCTGCACCTGGCCGCGGCGGCGGGTGCCAAAACGGTGGGGCTTTTTTGCCCGGCGCCGGCCAGCCG
Source organism: bacterium (assembly GCA_030655055.1). Classification (NCBI taxonomy): domain Bacteria; species bacterium. The sequence continues at coordinate 3,829 of JAURWH010000160.1, read as the reverse complement.
CCCGGAACGCTGGAGACCGCTGGGGGAAGGGCATGTTCAGTTGGTACCGGAGGAAGATTTCTGTAAGAACTGTCGGCCCAGTGCCAAGTGCGATTTGAATGGGATCGAGACAGAGGCGGTCTTAAAGTTTGTTGTATAAATAAATCAGAATAAGGGATCCACAATGAAACGAAAAAATATCTTAATCATAGCATTGCTCCTAACTATTGGCGCTAATAGTTTTGGGCAATCATCTGAGAAAAACGATCAATATACTTACACAAGAAATGTTGTCCGAACATTTACTTGGGGCGATGGCGACTACCAGCTTGGTTACAGAAAAAACAATGGTGGCGATTATAGTGAAAGCGTTGGGCCGACCAGTATAGTGGTTAGCCAAAACGGTGATATATACATTCAAGACTATGCAAACAACAGAATACTAAAATATAGCAATATTGGTGAATACATAAGAACTTATTATTATTGCAATATGGGGCCGATAGCGGTTGATAGCAAGGATAACTTATATGTAGAACTAAGGGGTAATTATATCCAAGGAGTTGATAAAGAGGGTATCAGTATTGGTGGTTTAAGTTATTCTTTGCCAGCAAGTGCATATAGTAAGATGGCTGTTGATGAAACCAAAAACAAAGTCGCGATGTGGGACCCAATGATTGGCGGAAGTAAATGCATAATAGACAAACCAGATTTAAACGGTCCTTTTTGTACTTCTAAACAAAAAGGTTTTGCAGTTAGTCGGGATATAACTTCAAAGGAATTTAAAAATATTGTGCATACTAGGGATAGCAATTATTATTATTTAAACGGGACTATCATCATAATGCCCTTTTATAGGGAAAAACAAATTAAGATTGTAACTGCAAAAGATAGAATTAGGCACTTATGTTTTCTTAAAGAGAATAAACAAGGGGATATGTTGATGCAGGTTGATGTAACTAATAATGCTAAATATTTAAAAAAAGCTATTATACTGGATTCAAAAAGCAAAGAATCAATATTAATTGATATAGACCAAGATGAAAGAATTTATTTTTCACAAGACTATGGTGATTTTTTGTTGGATATGGATGAAAACGGCAATGTATATCATTTGTGGATACAATCAGATGGGGCAACTCTAATAAAATGGTCCAGAACAGAAATAACCAATGAATAAGTACCTTCTCATCCGTCTGGGCGCCATCGGCGACATTGTGCTGGCCACCGCCGCCATTGAGACCATCTCCCAAGCCGAACCCGGCTCTCAGATAGACCTCGTCTGCAAGGCCAGGTTTGCCGGGCTTTTAAAGGGCCACCCCAAGCTGGCCAACATTCACGGCTTTGACGAAACCGGCCGGCACCAGGGCCTGCGGGGGCTGTTGCTGTTCATTCATGAACTCAGCGCCAACAAATACAACTTCATCATAGACCTGCAGAACAACCCACGCAGCCGGATGATCACCCTTTGCCTTAACGCCGGGAAAAAGATCCACTGGCCCAAGGACACCTGGCGCCGCCGGATGCTGGTCTGGGGACAGGGCAGTGGCAAAACTTATAAGACAGTGATCCAGCGCTACCTGGCGGCGGTGGAGAAGGCCGGGGTCAAACAGCCCGAGGCCAAGCCCAAGCTGTATCCGGCGGCCGATCCGTCCATCAAACTGCCGCAGGGAGGGTTCATAGCCATAGCGCCGGGCGCGCACTGGCCGACTAAGCGCTGGCCGGGATACTCGGAACTGATCTCTAAAATGGGAAGTGGGACCCTTCGACAAAGCTCAGGGCAAGAATATAAAATAGTTATTGTTGGGGATAAGAACGACAGGGCCGTCGTTGAAGAGATCATAAAAGCTTCGGGGGCAAATGCCACCAACCTTTGCGGCTTGCTTGATCTGGCACAATTGACCTATGTTCTGTCCAAGGCAACACTGCTGGTCACCAACGACACCGGGGCCATGCACATCGCCGAGGCGGCGGGGACGCTGGTCATAGCCATCTTCGGGCCCACGGTCAGGCAGTTCGGCTTTGCGCCCTGGCGGCCGGAGAGCAGGGTCATCGAAACCGAACTGGACTGCCGGCCTTGCGCCCTGCACGGTTCAAAGAAATGCCCCAAGGGCCATTTCAACTGCATGAAACTTATCACTGCCGAGCAGGTACTTACGGGGATAGACAGGATTAACATGATTTAACGGGAGTAAATTTACCCGAATATCAAATCTACTTAGGTTTGGACTTTGGCAAATTTACTAAACCTGCCGATCTTGTCACCCTGAGGTCTCTTCCTTGCCTTACAATTTGAAGGGTAGACAATGCCATCTTTCAATTTGTCAGGCAGGCAATGCATCTCAAGATGACAGTATTCCTGTTTTTGTCAAAGTTCAGTTAGGTTTAAAAGTGATTATAAAGGGTAATAGCCTTGTTGAAAAATCCTGTAAATCCTGTCAAAAAAAGAAAACGTAAAATATATTCGCATGAATTCTGCTGAACAAAAAATCATTATCCGCGTGCCAAACTGGATCGGCGACGCCGTGGTCTCCACCGCCTTCGTGGCGGCCTGCGCCAGGGAGCATCCCGGGGCGTCCATCATGGTGCTGGCCCATCCTCGGGTGGCGGCCCTGTTTGAGAACGACTCGGATATCCAAAACATCATCAAACTTTCTCCCGAAAGATCCCTCTGGCAGGCCGCCCGGGAACTGAAAAAAGAGAAGTTCGATGTCGCGTATATCCTGCCGATCTCTTTTTCCTCGGCCCTGATGGCTTTTCTGGCAGGCATCCCCAAGCGCATCGGCTACAGCACCGAGGCCCGGGGATTTTTGCTGAATGAAAGACATAGATATAATCAGCATTATTTCCGCAGCCGGCACATCATCCTGGATTTTCTGAAACTGCTGGGCAGGGAGGAGGCCGTCAATGCGCCCGGGATATTCCTTTCACCGGAAGAGATGAAGTGGGCCGGGGAATTCCTGGTATCCAACAATCTTCGTACCGGAAATATCACCGGCTTTGGCCCGGGCGCCACCTTTGGCCCGGCCAAGCGCTGGCCCAGGGAGAACTGGGTGGAGTTGGGCAGGGAACTGGCAAACAGAGGGCAGCAGATCTTGATCTTCGGCTCTGGCGAGGAGACCGAGCTTTGCGGACAGATCGCCCGGGACATCGGTCCCAAAGCGCTGAGCCTGGCCGGAACGGCTTCACTGCGCCAGAGCGCGGCCCTGCTCTCGCTTTGCTCGGAATTCATCACCAACGACACCGGGGTGATGCACCTGGCGGCGGCTGTTGGCACCAGGGTAACGGCCATCTTCGGCTCCACCAACCCGGTCTGGACCAAACCCTGGGGGGAAAAGCACCGGGTGATATATAATGGTGAACCCTGCAGTCCCTGCTACCAAAGGGAGTGCCGGTACGGGCATTATGATTGCCTAAAGAAGATCGGGGTTGGGGATCTGCTGGACCAGGTTCTTAAAGGACAATGAATTTCAGTACGACGGAAGAACTTGAAATATTCCTCGCACCATAGATACAAAATTCAGGGTGTTTGGCTGAGCGACCAGGCCGGCAAACGGTTCTACCCGGACAAACTGTTTCTGGAAAAGGCCAGGCTGCTTGAAATGCTGGGCCAGCCTGCGGCGGCCGGGGAGATATACCGGAAGAACATCGAGGCCGCCGGCCGGATGGGCTCGGATCAGTCCGTTTCCAGGTCCCTGACCGGGCTGGGCGGGCTGCTGACGGACCAGGGAGATTATGAAGGATCATTGTCCCTGCTGAGACAGGCCGAGGACATCAATATCCGGCTGGATGAAAAGAACGGCCTGGCCGATGTTTACAACAAGATCGCCCATGTCTACGGGAACAAGAG
>JAURWH010000159.1 GCA_030655055.1 bacterium | reverse complement strand
CAGCGGTTTGCCGGGGAACCTGGTGGACCCGAAACGGGCCGGAATTATTCCGATAGTCCTCATTGGTTATGCTTATCTGTGTTTTTACAGCAGTTAAGAAAACGGGAAGACGGAAAACCGTTTTCCGTCTTCCCGGCTGGGGGCTTTAGGATCAGGCCTTGGGGCCAGCCTCCTGGATCTCTTTGGAAGCATAGCTTTTGTACTGTTCAAAATTCTTGGCGAACATGGAGGCCAGCTCCCCGGCTTTTTTATCGTAGGCTGCCTTATCGGCCCAGGTATTCTTTGGGGCCAGCACCTCGGCCGGGACCCCGGGACAGGAGTCGGGAACCAGGATGTTAAAGATCGGATCGGCGGTGAACTTTGATTTCTCCAAATTACCGTCCAAGGCCGCTGTCAGCAAAGCCCGGGTGATGGAGATCTTCATCCTTTTGCCGGTTCCCACCGGGCCGCCGGACCAGCCGGTGTTCACCAGCCAGCAGTTGGCCTTGTGCTGGGAAAGACACTGGGCCAGCATCTCGGCATATTTTGTCGGTTGCAGTGGCATGAAGGGCGCGCCAAAGCAGGTGGAAAAAGTGGGCTGGGGCTCGGTGACGCCGCTCTCGGTCCCGGCCAGTTTGGCGGTAAAGCCGGAAAGGAAGTGGTAGCTGGCCATGGCCGGGGTCAGCTTGGCTATGGGAGGCAAAACCCCGAAGGCGTCGCAGGTCAAAAAGAAAACATTCTTGGGGTGGCCGCCCACTCCCGGGATCACGCAGTTGGGGATATGCTCCACCGGATAGGTGGCCCGGGTATTTTCGGTGATGGCATCGGAGTTGTAGTCTATCAGCCGGGTATCCGGATCCACTACCACATTCTCCAGCAGTGACCCGAACCGGATGGCATTGAATATCTGGGGCTCGGCCTCGGCCGAAAGTTTGATGACCTTGGCATAGCATCCGCCCTCGAAATTGAAGATGCCGGCGTCGGACCAGCCGTGCTCGTCGTCGCCTATCAGCCGGCGGTTGGGATCGGCCGACAGGGTGGTCTTGCCGGTGCCGGAGAGGCCGAAGAACAATGCGGTTTCCCCGTCTTTGCCCACATTGGCCGAGCAGTGCATGGGAAATACGTCCTGCTGTGGCATCAGGTAGTTCATGATGGTGAAGATGCTTTTCTTGATCTCGCCGCCGTACATCGAGCCGATCACCAGGTTGATCTTCTTCTCAAAACTGACCCCCACGAAAACATTTGATTTGGTGCCGTCAGCTTTGGGGTCGGCCTTAAGGCTGCCGCAGCCCATCACGGTAAAACCGGGTGCGAAGTTTTCCAGTTCCTGGGCGGTGGGACGGATGAACAGGGTGTTGGCGAACAGGGCGTGCCAGATGGTGTCGGTGATCACCCGCACCGCCAGCCGGTACTTGGGATCGCCGCCGGCAAAGCCGTCAAAAACGTATATATCCCGGTCCTTCAGGTGATCGTGGGATTTTTTCAAAAGCTTGTCAAACTGCTCCGGCGGACATTTGACATTGACCTTGCCCCAGGCAATCTGGTCCTTGATGGACGGTTCCTCGGCTATGAACTTGTCGTTGGGCGAGCGCCCGGTCCGTTCCCCGGTCTTGACCACCAGGGTTCCGTTGGAGGCCAGAATGCCGTCTCCGGCAGCCAGCGATCTCTCTATCAAAACCGAGGCCGGCAGGTTGCGGTAGATGTTTTTGGTGGTCTTGATGCCCGCCACCTCCAGCTCTTTTCTGATGTCCATAGTGCCTGAAACTCCTTTTAATTTATTGGATATTGATTTTACTGCTCAATATGGCCCCGTCCCTGTTCCCCAGGCTTTTTGCTGAAGCGGTAAGTATCCGTCTGGCTTGAGTCCCGAGATTTTTCATTATAAATCTTTTGTCCGGTTTTTGCAAGAGGAAACCGGCCCCGGACTCTTTTTAGTACTGGTTTGTTATCTGATCGAACCTCTGGACCACCACGTCCGCTTGGGAAAGCATCTCTTGGCCATAGGTGGTGGCCAGGCCGATGCACCGCATCCCGGCCCGTTTGGCGGCCGTGATCCCGTACGGCGAATCTTCTATCACCAGACACTGCTCCGGCCGGGAGCTTAATTGTTGGGCGGCATACAGAAAAATGGCCGGATCGGGTTTTCCCTTGTGCCCCACCTGGGCGATGGTGAAGATATTGGGTCCGAAAAGCCCGGCCAGGCCGAGCTTGTTGCCGGCGATGGCCAAAAGTTCATTGTCCAAAGAAGTGGCGATGCAGGTCTTGTGGGTGTTTTTTATGGAATTGAAATATTCCAGAAATCCGTCCACCATGGACAGCTCGGTCTCGAACAGGCTTCTCACTATCGCGATCCTTTCCCGGGCCAGAACATCCTGATCTCCGGTAAAGCCATAATGCTTCTGCATCACCAGCACCCCCTCGGCCGGGGAAGTGGAGGTCAACAGGTGCTTCAGTTTATCCCGGTCGTATTTGAAACCCCTCCGTTTCAGAAACTCTTCCTGGCCCTTGTCCCACAGTTTTTCGCTGTCTAAGATCACGCCGTCGGCGTCAAAGATGATGGTATCGATCATAAAAATAAATTGACAGGATTTAGATGATTGTTTTTTAATGCCGCAACAATCCGGCATAAAAGTCAAACGTTAGCATTACTAACTCCCGGATATATTCTACAGCACAAGAGGCATGGCTGCTTTTCCGGCAGGCCGGCCGTTTAAAATCCAGGTATCCCTGCCTTCCTGATAAACCTGCTTAAGAAAGTAAATAAAAAAAGGCGAGCTACTTGCTCGCCGGAAGTTTTAGTTCGGGATGGACGCTTATTTGTTTGTGCTGTCTTCCTTTGGGCTCAAAATGGACAAAGCCTTCGGCCACTGCGAACAATGTGTCATCGGTGCCCCGCATCACGTTGGTGCCGGGATAGAATTTGGTGCCCCGCTGCCGGACCAGCACCGCGCCGGACAAAACCTTCTGGTTGCCGAAAACCTTTATTCCCAATCGCTGGGAATTACTGTCCCGGCCGTTATTGGAAGAGCCACCGCCTTTTTTATGTGCCATTATTTCTTTCCTCCTTTAACCGCTGCCGGCTTGGCCGGTTCGGTCTTGGCTGATTTGGTTTCTATTTTTTCGGCCGCCGCTTTTTTGGGCGGGGCTTTTTTTACGGTCTGCTTTTTAGCGGCGCCGGGCCGGGCCAGTTTCTCCAGCGGCTTGACCGTGGGATGGCTGACCTTTTCGATGAACAGTTCGGTATAATGGGTCCGGGCGCCCCAGTGGCGGCGGTAATCCTTTTTGGGTTTGTAGATCATGCCCACTATCTTGGCCGAACGGGGATGGCCGACCACGGTGGCTTCCACCACTGCGTCCTTGACGGTGGGCGAGCCGACCACAATATCCTGGCCGTTGGAGACCAGCAGTATCTTTTCGATCTTATATTTTTCGCCTTCCTTGGCGTCTATCCGGGGGATCCTGACCTTGGCGTTCTGGAAGACCCGGACCTGGGTCCCGCCGCATTCTATTACTGCATACATGATGTTTTAGTTTCTCCTAATGCTTCTTTATGATGGCCTGAATTATTTTTACTTGGTGCTGCCCGGCAGCGGCTGGGCGGGCTGCTCCTGCTGCTGGGCCGGGGCCGTCTGGCCCTGTTGCAGGGATTTTTCTATGGCGGAGCGGGCCTTGGTCTGGCGCCCGGACATGAAGGACAGGGAAAGCGAGGTCAGCATGAACATCACAGCCAGCACGGTGGTGGCCCTGGTCAGGAACGGGGCCGCTCCCCGGCCTCCGAACATCTGCTCGGTGTCTCCGCCCATGGCCGAACCCAGTCCGCCCTTGCCGGTCTGCATCAATACTATTCCGATCAGGAGCAGGCAGCCTATCACGTGAATTATGAGTAGCAGATTGTACACTTTTGTCTTGCCTTTCAAAATGGAGGATGCTTTATCCCTTGAACTTTATTATCCTGGAAAAAGACTCCGGGTCCAGACTGGCCCCGCCCACCAGCGCTCCGTCGATATCGGGCTGGGCCATCAGTTCGGCGATGTTCTCCGGCTTGACGCTGCCGCCGTACTGGATCCTTACCCTGTCTGCGGTTTCCCTCCCCCATATTTGTGAGAGAAGTTCCCGCAGGTGCTTGTGGACCTCCTGGGCCTGTTCCTTGGTGGCGGTGACCCCGGTGCCGATGGCCCAGACCGGTTCGTAGGCCAGCACCATTTTAAGCGGGTCGGACAGGCTGATGTCTTCCAGACCCTTTAACACCTGGCCCTTCAAGACATCGAACGTCTGTTTCTGGTTGCGCTGGTCCAGGGTTTCGCCAATGCAGAAAATCGGAAATAACCCGAAGCCCATAACGGCTTTGAGCTTCCTATTGATTAGAGCGTCGTCTTCACCGAAATATTGACGGCGCTCAGAATGGCCAATTATAACATATTTGCATCCAAAGTCAAGCAAAAACTTGGGAGAAACCTCGCCGGTAAAGGCCCCCTTTTCCTGGTAATGGCAGTTCTGGGCGCCCAGTTCAATGCCGGTGTTTTTAACGATCTCCGATACCGCAGCCAGGGCCGTAAAAGGCGGGCAAAGAACCACTTCAACCCGTTCGACGGCCAAACTTTGCTTGCCGTTCTCAGGGCAGGCATCTTGAACAACTTTAAGCTTTTCAACGATGCCCGTAGTCAATAACCTGGCTTCTGCCAGGGAGTTATACATCTTCCAGTTCCCGGCGATGATCGGCTTTCTCATTTGGCCCTCCTAGTCCTGAGGTTTCCCCCAGATTTTGCTACCGAAGGAATGATTGGCTTACGCATTTGACCCTCCTCGTTCTGAATTGACCAGAGTTTACTGTTCATTGATCATTGTTCATTGTTTGATCCTCTTCCAGGTCATCGAATAAATGCCCCTTGCGCCACAAGTGGAACCCCAGCCGGATGACACCGTAACCAAGCACCAAACCCACCAAAGGCCAAAACTGTTCCCCCGCCGGGTTTTTGTGGAGCAGATAGCGCAGGGCCAGCAGGGAAATTCCGAACAGGATCACCACCACGCTGGAGGCCACGTTGAACCACCAGCGGATATTGCGCCTTTTTATCTCTACTTCATTTATCATAGTTTACTAAGACTGTAAAGATTAATCCCGTGAATCATGTTAATCCTGTCTATTCCAGGTTAGAACAGTTGCTTACTTCCCCAGGGATCTCAGGAACGGGGCTATCACCAGCGCCACCACGCTCATCAGTTTGATCAAAATATTCAGCGACGGGCCGGCCGTGTCCTTGAATGGGTCGCCCACCGTGTCGCCCACCACCGCTGCCATGTGGGCGGTTGATCCCTTGCCGCCGTGGGCCCCGCCTTCTATGTGCTTTTTGGCGTTGTCCCAGGCCCCGCCGGAGTTGGACATGAAGATGGCCAGCAGCACCCCGCTGACCGTGACCCCGGCCAGCAGTCCGCCCAGTGCCTCTATGTTCCATAAGCCGAATACCACCGGCGAGACCACCGCCAGCAGTCCTGGCAATATCATTTTTTTGATGGCCGCCGCTGTGGAAATGTCCACGCACTTGGCGTAATCTGCCTCTACCCCCTCTTTCCCCTCCAGCAGACCGGGTATCTCCTTGAACTGGCGGCGGACCTCGGCCACCATGTCAAAGGCGGCCGCGCCCACGGCCTTCAGTGCCATGGAGCTGAACAGGAACGGCAGCATTGCCCCCATGAAAAGCCCGGCGATGACCTCGGGCCGGGAGATGTCGATGCTTTTGATGCCGGCCTCGGCCTGAAAGGCCGAAAACAGTGCCAGGGCCGTCAGGGCGGCCGAGCCGATGGCAAACCCCTTGCCGATGGCGGCGGTGGTGTTGCCTACTGCGTCCAGCTTGTCGGTGCGCTCCCGGACCTCGGGTCCCTGGCGGCTCATCTGGGCTATGCCCCCGGCGTTGTCAGCGATGGGTCCGTAGGCGTCCACCGCCAGCTGGATCCCGGTGGTGGAAAGCATCCCCAGGGCGGCGATGGCGATTCCGTATAATCCGGCAAACTTGTAGGCCGTGACTATGGCGATGGCCAGGCAGGTTACCGGCAGGGCGGTGGACATCATTCCCAGCGACAGGCCGCCGATGATGGTGGTGGCCGGGCCGGTCAGGGCCTGCTTGGCTATGTTGCGGACCGGGGCCCGGGATTCAGAGGTATAATATTCGGTCAGCAGGCCGATGGCGATGCCTGCCAGCAAGCCCACCACCACCGCGCCGAAGATGCCGCCGGCGGTAAGTGCTGTCAGGGTTCCGGTGGGATTGCTGCTGAAATTTACGGCCTGGGGAACCAGCCATTTGGTGACCGGGTACATCAGAAGGATGGCCAGCCCCCCGGCCCCGAAGGTTCCCAGGTTCAGGGCTTTCTGGGCATCGCCGTCATCATTCATCCGGACAGCAAAGGTTCCCAGGATGGAAACGATGATCCCCAAAGCGGCCAGCACCAGTGGCAGCATGATCAGGTTGATGCCGTAAAAAACACCCAGCACCCTGGCCCCCACGCTGGCCCCCACATAGGACTCGAAAAGGTCGGCTCCCATCCCGGCCACGTCGCCCACGTTATCGCCCACGTTGTCGGCTATCACCGCCGGGTTGCGGGGATCGTCCTCGGGGATCCCGGCCTCGATCTTGCCCACCAGGTCGGCCCCCACGTCGGCCGCCTTGGTGTAGATGCCCCCGCCCACCCGGGCGAACAGCGCGATGGAGGAGGCGCCCAGCGAGAAGCCGGAGATCACCGAAAGCAGGCGGGACATCTGAAATTCATCACCGGTTCCGAAGCCCAGGATTTTGGTATACAGCAGGAACAACAGGGCCAGCCCGGCCAGACCCAGCCCCACTACTGACATTCCCATCACCGTGCCGCCGGAAAAGGCCACTACCAGCGCTTTCGGCAGGCCGGTCTTGGCGGCCTGGGTGGTGCGGACGTTGGCCTTGGTGGCCACCTTCATCCCGAAATACCCGGACAGCCCGCTGCAGAAGGCGCCGAAGGCGAAGGACAGAGCCACCAAAGAGCTTGACCCTTCCTGACCGGCGTTCATCCACCCCAGCAGGGCCGCCACCACAATCACGAAAATGACCAGCACCTTGTATTCCCGTCTTAAGAAAGCCATGGCCCCGTCCCGGATGTGCCCGGCTATCACTTTCATGCGCTCGTCCCCGGGATCCTGTCGGCCTACCCAGGAGGCCTTGAAATAGGCGAAGGCCAGGGCGGCGGCGCCGCCCAGCAATGCGATGATCAGGTAGTTTTCCATCTTCCGAAATTATATTTTAAACTCAATTTAATCTTTTATTTTACCAAAGAAGGCGTTACATTTCAATGCTTTTATCGTTTTTTAATTTTATATTTATTCTTTGCGGATAATAAAAAAGGCGGCCCTTTAGCAAGCCGCCTTTTCATGGAACCATTGGATCCCCGTTTCCCAATTTCCCATTTATCCATTTCCCATTTATTTTGTGTCCAGTATCACCGGTAGGCCGTCCTTGCCCGAGCCTATGATGACCACCTTGGCGTTGGGCGAAGAAGCCAGCTTCTCGGTGGCCTCGATCCCCTTCCAGCGCAGCAGCGGCTCGGAGATGCCCTGGGCCACTATGTTCTGGAAGTCGGAGATGCCCCGGGCCTCGATCCTTTTGCGCTCGGCCTCCTGTTTCTCCTTGGTCAGTATGAACTCCATCCTCTGGCTCTCCTGCTCGGCCTTTAGCTTGTCCTCTATGGCATCGGTCACCTTGCGGGGCAGGTCGATGTTTCGTAGCGGAGTGCTTTCCACTATCACCCCCCGGGCCGCCACCAGCTTCACCAGGTCCTCGTAGATGGTCTTGGCCAACACCTCGCGCTGGGAGGTATAGAGGGCCTTGGCCTCGTAACCGGCGGTCACCCCCCGGCAGACCGAGCGGAACTGGGGCCTTAGGATCACTTCCTCGTAATTGGGACCGACCGTCTTGTAGACCTCGGCCGCCTTTTCCGGGTCCAGGTGATACAGGGCACTGATGGAGATCTTGATGGTCAGGCCCTCCTTGGACGGCACCTCCATGTCCTCGTAGGCCTGCTGGGTCTTGATGGACATCTTGGTTATCCTGGCAAAGGGGTTGCGGAAGTTGATCCCGGATCTCAGGGTCTTGTCCGAGACGCTGCCGAAGAAGTCCACCACGCCCACATTTCCGGCCGGGATCACGGTCAGGAACCTGGTGAAGGCTATCAGTCCGAAAATAACCGCCAGCAGAAGGGAAATGGTGCGACCCTGCCGGAAGGTCTCGTTGTATTGCTTTAGCTTGCTGTTGGCCGAGACCAGGGAATACAGGGCGAGCCCGAACACCACCAGCGAAAAGATGAACAGCATGGTTTTTCCTCCTTTTTAAATTTGCCACAAAGGCACAAAGACACATTTTACAATTCACGGTTTACGATTCACAATTTGGATGTGTCTCCATGTCTCCGTGGCGCTTGTTTCTATGACCTGATTATATTCCCCTCCAGCACCGTCATCACTGTCTTTCCGGTCAGGTTGAATCCCTTGAACGGGGTATTGCGGCTCTTGGAGAAGAATTCCTCCGGCTCCACCGTCCACTTGGCTTTGGGATCAAAGATGGTCAGGTCGGCCGGTTTCCCGATTTCCAATTTATTGTTCCCGATTTTTAAAATGCCCCGGGGATTGAGCGACATTTTTTCCACCAGCTGCGACGGCGTCAGGACGCCGGTCTCCACCAAATTGGTCCAGCAGAGACCCAGAGATGTCTCCAGCCCTATCATCCCGGTGGGGGCCTGGTCGAACTCCACCTCCTTTTCCTCGTGGGAGTGGGGGGCATGGTCGGTGACGATGCAGTCGATGGTGCCGTCCTTCAATCCCTCTAATATTGCCTGAACGTCGGCCTTGCCCCGCAGCGGGGGATTGACCCGGGTCATCTCGTTGTATCCCTTTACCGCCTCCTCGGTCAGGGTGAAATAGTGGGGGCAGGTCTCGGCGGTGATCTTGATGCCCCGGCGCTTGGCCTGGCGGACCACATCCACCGTCTCGGCGCAGGAGACATGGGCAATGTGCAGCCGGCCTCCGGTCAGGGCCGCCAGTTGGGCGTCGCGGTAGGCCATGGAACTTTCGGCGGCGTTGGGTATGCCCCGCAGGCCCAGCCTGGTGGCCAAAGCCCCCTCGTTCATGGCCCCGTCGGCCGAGAGGAAGGTGTCCTCGCAGTGGGAGATCACCGGGATGTCGAACATCCGGCAGTAATCCAGGGCCCGGCGCATCAGGTTGGAGTTGGTGACCGGCTTGCCGTCGTCCGAGACCGCCACCGCTCCGGCGTGGAACATGTCGCCCATCTCGGCCAGCTCCTGGCATTCCAGCCCCTTGGTGACGGCGCCGACAGGGTAGATACCGCAGTAGGCGGTCTGGCGCGATTTGACCAGCTGGACTATCCCCTGGTTCTCCACCACCGGCGTGGTGTTGGGCATGCAGGCCACCCCGGTAAAGCCTCCGGCGGCCGCGGCCCGCGATCCGGTCTCGATGGTCTCCTCGTCCTCCCGTCCCGGTTCCCGGAAATGAACGTGCATGTCAAACAATCCCGGGGTGATGATCAATCCCGTTGCGTCTATCACCTGGGCCTTGGGATCGGGATCACCGGCTTTGCCGATGCTCTCTATCTTTCCATCATTGAGAACGATGTCGGTGACCTCGTCCCGCTTGTTGGCCGGATCTATCACCCGCCCGTTCTTGATGATTATTCTGCCTTCTGTTTTCTGGATTTTAAGTTCTTTCATCTTTATGCCTCCTTCTTAATGGCTTCCGAAAGCGAACCCTCGCCTCCGCTCAGTAGATAAAGCACGGCCATCCGCACCGCCACCCCGTTGGTCACCTGGTCCAGGATGACAGAGCTTGCTCCGTCGGCCACCGCCGGCTCGATCTCCACCCCCCGGTTCATGGGCCCGGGATGCATTACGGTGATGCCGGGCTTGGCCTTTTTCAGCCTGTCTTCGGTGACGCAGAACAGCTGGGAGTATTCGCGCAGGGAGGGCAGCAGCCCCTTCTTCTGGCGTTCCAGCTGCAGGCGCAGGACGTTGACCACATCGGCCTCGGCCATGGCCTTGTCCAGGTCGTAATAGACCTTGACGCCCAGATCCTGGATGCCCATCGGGATCAGGGTGGACGGCCCGCAGACCGAGACCCTGGCCCCCATCTTGATCAGTCCGTGGATGTTGGAGCGGGCCACCCGGGAATGGGTGACGTCGCCCACGATCAGGACGTTCAGGCCCTCCAACTGGCCCCTCTTTTCCCGCATGGTGAACATGTCCAGCAGCCCCTGGGTAGGGTGGGCGTGCTGCCCGTCGCCGGCGTTGATCACCCCGGATTTGATCCGGCTGGCCAAAAAGTGCGGCGCGCCGGAGGACATGTGGCGGATGACCACCAGGTCTATCTTCATGGCTTCCAGGTTGCGGGCGGTGTCCAAAAGGGTCTCGCCCTTCTGGACGGCCGAGGTCTTGGGCGAGATGTTGACGGTGTCGGCCATCAGCCGCTTGGCGGCCATATCGAAGCTGGCCGAGGTCCGGGTGGAGGGCTCAAAGAACATGTTGACCACTGTCTTGCCCCGCAGGATCGGAACTTTTTTAACCGGACGGTCCAGGATCTCCCTGAAGCTGCGGGCGGTGTCCAGGACCATGGAGATCTCTTCCCGGTTCAATGACTCCAGGTCCAAAAGGTCTTTTTTAGTCCACTTCATTGTCGATCTCCTTTATTATCACCTGTTGTTCTCCGTCCTCTTCCACCGTCCGGACCCCGATGACCTCGGTGTGCGAGGTGGGCACGTTCTTTCCCACATAATCGGCCTTGATCGGCAGTTCCCGGTGGCCCCGGTCTATCAGCACCGCCAGCTCTATCCGCTTGGGCCGCCCAAAGTCCAGCAGTTCGTCGATGGCCGCCCGCACCGTGCGCCCGGTGTACAGCACGTCGTCCACCAGCACCACCACCTTGTTGGTCAGGTCAAAACTGATCTCGGTCTGGTTGACCACCGGCTGGTGGGCTATGGTCTGCAGGTCGTCCCGGTAAAAGGTGATGTCCAGCGCGCCGTATGACACCGGGGTCTTCTCTATCTCGCTTAAGGTCTTGGCGATGAACTTTCCCAAAGTGGCCCCCCGCCGCTTGATACCCACTATCACCAGCTCGGACACGCCCTTGTTGCGCTCCAGTATCTCGTGGGATATCCGCACCAGGGCCCGCTCCATCTGCTGGTCGTCCATGATGACAGCTTTTTGCTTGGTCATGGTCCCTCCGTTGGTTGTTTGATATTAAAAAATGGTTAATGGCATTTCCCTCTTGCCACAAAGACACTAAGGCTCTAAGGAAGCTAATAAATTGTAAATGGGAAATAGTTTTGTGCCTTTGTGCCTTAGTGGCAAGTATAACCCCGGTTGGCAATAAAAAAAACCTCCCGTCCTGCGCTTTACAGCGTGGGTCCGAGAGGTCGATGTATTACGGTTTTCATGAATAAAGCCTTCCTGGCCTCACAGGACCAGATTAAAGGGTTAAAATATTTACCTGACTAATACAGCTATATGATACACCATTTCCCGCCGTTTGTCAAGGGGTAAATGAAAATAAAAAGGCCGAAGCGTTTGCTTCGGCCTTTTTACAAAATCCCTAAACTATTATTTCCCCTCGCTGATCACAACCTTCTTGATCACCACATTCTTCAGCGGCCGGTCATTCTCGTCCCGGGGCTGCTTGGCAATGGTATCCACCACTTCCATCCCCTTCACCACCCGGGCGAACGGAATGAACCCCATGCCGTCCAGCCGGGCGCATCCGTCGTCCAGGTTGATGAAGAACTGGGCGTCAGACTGGTCGGCTATCGGCTGCTTGCGGGATGACGAGGCCATGGACACCGTGCCCCGCTTGTTGGAAAGTTTTCTGGGCTCCACCCCCATCTTGTCGCCGCCGAAACCGTCGTTGGTCTGGTCGGCATCCTTGGAAAGCGGGTCCCCGCCCTGGATCACGAAACCCGGCACCAGCCGGTGGAAGGTGGTCCCGTCAAAGGCTCCGGCCTTGGCCTTGGCGATGAAGTTGGCCACTGTCTTGGGCGAGCTCTTGGTGGCCAGCTCCAGTTTGATGTCCCCGAACTCGGTGACCAGGGTGGCGTATTTCTTGGCCAGGGCCTGGCCGCTAAAGACCGTCAGGGCCAAGGCCAGCATCAGGATCGTTCTTTTCATTTGTCCTCCTGGGTTAAAGGTTGAATGTAGTGTATGAATTCTGTCAGGAACCGATTATTTATACTTTTAAACCAAACTCAACCCCTTCACCCCTTCTCTTTGACTTGTGCTGAGTATTGTCGAAACAAAGAGAAGGGGGCGGGGGATGAGTTCTCAAGAAACCACAAGACCGTAGGCTTATGCAACATGCCCCGAACAAAACCTTAGTTCTGTCCGGGGCAAAAACCGATATTGCTGTTTTCCCTAGTCCAAAGTAAAGGTAACCGGATACATCACCCAAACTCTGACCGCCTTGCCTCCCGGAGCCATGGCCGGAGTAAAGATGCACTGTTTGGCTGCGGCTACCGCGGCTTCATCCAGGTCGTCAAAACCCGAGCTTTTCGCCACATCGGCCTGCTTGACATGTCCGTCGGTGTCGATCAGCAGATACAGGATGACCTTGCCGGATGAGCCTCTCGATTTAGCCATGGAGGGGTATACCGGAGCCACTTTTTTCACGATCTCCGGGGTCTTCTCCATTGCCTTGAACTCGCCCTTGCCGGCGTAGACCTCTTCCTCGCCGACGGTGGCCCCGGTAGCAGTGGCTTCGCCCGAAGTGGCCAACCCGGCCGACATGGCGCCCATCTGGGACTGGGTGGCGGCATCCTCGTCGCCCGCCTGTTCATCAGGCACCGGCTTGGGAACGCCCTGGGTGGGGGCCGCTCCCGGTGCGGTGGCCGAGATCTTTTCCTGGGCCACTTCAGACCCGGTCAAGGATGGCGGTGCTCCCAGCTGGCTGTAGGTTATCCTGACCATCGGGGCATCCACCACCGGCTTGTGGGCTTCGATGTAAGCGTTGACCGCAAAGTAGGAAAGCCCGCCCAGTATCAGCATCAGCGACGATGACAGGGTCAGCAGCATGGATTTTTTTAGATTCAGCGGCATCAGTATCTTGGACTGCTTCACTCCGAATCCGATGGCCGCCGTCTGCCTGGATTGAAGCATTATCACGAAGGTGGCTATCAATGTGCCCACCAGCGCCCCGATCACAGGCAAAAATATTTCAGCTGTTACTTGCATGATTATTTGCCTCCTTTCTTGGCTTGGCCGGCCTTCTTTTTAGCGTCCTCGATGGCCTTGAGGTCATCCGAGGTCTGCTCGGTGATGGAAAACCGGGCCACCTGGTTCTGCTGGACCGCATCCATCACCGCCACCACGTTGTTGTAACTGCTCTCGCGGCTGACCTTGATCAGCACTGTCAGGCGGCAGATCTTCTCGTCCCGCACCTTGTTCAAACTGTCCAGCACCGGACGGGGGATTTCCTTGTCCTTGTTCTTGTCCTTAAAGGCCTGGTAGCGCTGGAGGAACTCGGAGCCGCTTTCGTACATGACTCCGGTGCGTCCGTCCAAATGGGCCGGCTGTTTATTGAGATTGTCCAGTTTGACCTTTGATACCAGGTAATCCAGAGAATCGAAAGCTACCGGGGACGGCACATCGTTGGCTATGTTCTGAAGAATGGTGCCGTCGCCCATGATGTTTATGGTCAGCACGTTTGATTCCTTGACCGGCTTTTGATTCTCGGTGGCTATCTCAGGCGGCAGGTTGATCTCGATGGCCTGGGGTTCCCGGAATCTGGTGGTGGTCATGAAGAAGATCACCAGCAAAAAGCCTATGTCCACCATCGGCGTCATATCCATGACTATGCCTGGCCGTCCTTTGCGTTTTCGAAGTCCGGGGCCCTTTTTACCGCTTTCTTGTGGCCCCATGTCTACTGCGCCCATGCCATCACCTCCCTTCCTCGCCAAAGGTAGCTTTGGCGTCAGTTTTAAGGTTAGTAACTAAGCTGAATCTCAGCATGTTGACATCCTGTTTCTGCAGTATCTTGGTCAGGTCCAGCATCTTGCCGGAGAGACAGTTCTTGTCCACCATCATCACCATCATCAGCTTGGGATTCTTGATGCGCTCCTCCACCACCGTGCTGCCCACCTGGTCCAAGGGCAGGGGCTGTGAGACATCGCGTCCGGTGGCATACCAGATCATCATGCTGTCGATCCTGGCATTCATCTGCTCCGGCGTTAGGGAAGCTATCTCCTGATTGGCCAGTTTGGTGACAAAACTCCCGCTGCGCCGCACCTCGGTGATGGCCAGTTCGGCCGCCCGGCCCCGGCTAAGCGGTTTGCCCGGCGACTTTACAATATCCATCAGCAATTCCGCGGAGGCCAGCGGCATCAGGGTTCCGCTCATGCCCTTAAGCATCTCCACCGTAGCCTCGGGCTGCAGTGAGGCTTCCCGGATGTTGTTGATCAAAGTGACCAGGGTGGTGGGCCCGATGCTTTCGGCCAAAGCCTTGGCTTCTTCCGGGGCCAGCACATTCACCATCATCACGTTGGCTTCCGGCACCTTGAACGGGGACCGCGACTCCGGCAGCACCACATCCACGGTGATCGGTGGCCTGGCGTTGTAAGTGGACATGAAAAAGATTACCAGCAGAAAGGCGATGTCAACCATCGGGGTCATATCCATGACGATTCTGGCCCGACGTTTCATCTTTACCGACATCTTATTTTTCTCCTATGGTCAGAAGCTGCTGCATCTCGTAGATCGCCTCATCGGTGGCGAACTGGAACTGGGACACTTTGTTCATGAAGAAGTTGTTGGCCACGATGCCGCCGATTCCGTTGAGCAGGCCGCCGGCGGTGTTGATCAGGGCCTCGGAGATGCCCAGTGCCAGCTGCGAGGCGTCCGGGGCTCCGGCGTTGGACATGGCCTGGAAGGACCGGATCATGCCGACGGTGGTTCCCAGCAGTCCGACCATGGTGCCGATGGAGGCGATGGTGGTCAGCATTATCAGGTTGCGCTCCAATAGCGGGGTCTCCAGCATGTTGGCTTCTTCGATGGCCCGCTGGACCTCGGCGTGTTTTTTGTCAGAGGTCAGGTCGCTGTTCTGCACGGCCATATGCTTTTCCAGGCCGGCCCGCAGCACGTTGGCGGTGGATCCCTTCTGGGATTCGCAGGCGGCGATGGCCAGGGAAAGATTGCCCGAGCGGAGGTGCTCCCTAAATTCCTGCATGAACACCGGGATGGGCTTGGCGCCGCGGGCCCGGGCCAGGGTAAAGGACCGCTCGATGACATAGGTAATGAGCAGGACCAACAGCAGGATCAGTATCATCACGATCGGTCCGCCGTCCTGAATGTATTTGGGCAGGGTGTTGAAGATCACATAAGACACCGCCCCGCCGATCAGATAGAGGAACAAGGTGACCAGGCCCATCTTCTTGGAAAAGGCCAGGGCCAGACCCAGGCCCAGGGCGACAACGGCTGGAAGCGCTCCCATTAACAGTATCTTGACTATGAAAGGAGCTTCGGCAAGTCCTTTTAACATTTAAAAATTTCCTCCCTAAAAAGATTGTATTTGTTTTTTTTGACTCTATTGGTTAAAGAGCCGTTTATTTTGGGGCAACCAAACTTGCCCCCGGTGTCTTTAATTAGGATGACTGTTTTTAAATGATCCTCCTTATGTTCTGGTCCTCCTTAAATTTATTTTATTTTATTCAGTTTGTAAATATGTTTTAATCCCAGATCTCGATCTTGGGCGCCATGTCGGCCAGAATGGCCTTGGCGGTCTGGTTGCCCGGATCGATCTTCAGTATGGCGTTGCATTCTGTCTTGGTCAGCACCTTGTACTTGGATTCCTTGAAATTCTTGTAAATGAAGTAGTAGTGCTGGGCCACTGATTCCATCACCGGCACCACTTCCATGTCGGGCTTGGTCTTCTTTTCCATCTTCAGCTTGCGGGCCTCGCTGAAGCAGTTCAAAGCCTCCAGATACAGGGCCTTGGCCTCGGGGCTTTTGGCGTTCTTAAGGGCCTGGGCTTTCAGCGAGTTGGACATGCCCATCATGTACCAGGCGCCATAGGCGGTCTTGGGATTCTGCTTGACCCGGCGCTTGAACCATTCGATGGCCTGGTCGTATTTGCCGCCCTGGTAATAGGCGGTGGCCTTGTCGTAATAGCTGTTCTCCACCTTGGCCGGATCCAGCTCGCAGGCTTTGTCAAAGCAGACGATGGAGGAATCAAAATTGGCCCGGGCGCTTAATGTATCCTTGGCGTCCCAATAGGTATTGCCGAGTTTGATGTAGACCTTTCCGGCTTCGTACCAGCGTTCGGCGTCCACCGGGGAAAGCTCCAGCGCCTTGCCGAAGGCCAGGGCTGATTGCTTGTAATTTTTCAGGTCCCGGTTCAGGCTGGCCAGCAGGTACCAGGCCCCGTCGTTGTTGGGATCAAGCTTTACAGCCTTTTCGCTCATGGCGATGGCCGGGGCGAAAAGGGTGGAATCCTTCTGTACCTGATAGGCCTTGGCCAGCATAAAATATCCCACCGCATCCTTGGGGGCCAATTCGGTGTATCTTTTGAAATAGTTTGCCGCCTGGGCATACTGCTTCTTTTCGTAATAGGCGTTCCCCAGGTCCAGGTTGACCTCGGCCAGGTTGGGGTTCATCTGAATGGCCTGGAGGTATTCGGCCATGGCGTCCTCGAACTTCCGCTGCCGGTAATACAGGTTGGCCAGTCCGTTGTGGGCCCCGCCGTTGTTGGGGTCCATCTGCAGCACCTGTCGGTACTCGGACCCGGCCTCGTTGAGCATGCCCTTGGCCAGATAGATGTTTCCCAGCCGGTAGCGCAGGTCCATGTCATTGGTGTTCTTGACCAGCATTTCCTTGTACAGAGCTTCGGCCTCGTCCAGCTTGCCGGCCTTGAAATAGGCTATGGCCAGCTCCTTTTGGGCGCCGTCATGCTTAAGCACCAGGGCCACCTTCAGGCTGCCGATGGCCTCATCGAACATGCTGCGGTCCAGATAGAGCACTCCCAGCCGGTAATGGGCCTCGGCCATCTTGGGCTTGATGGTGATGGCCTGACGAAGCAGGGACATTTCCTGGTCGTATTCCCCGGCCTGGTCGGCGGCCTGGGCCTGGATCAATAGGTCTTCGGCTTTTACTTTTGCAGCCTGGCCGGTGGTGGCACATCCACATAGGAGCACCAAGGCCATTGAGATGGAAAAAAGCACCCGCCAAAGATGTTGCTGGCTTTTCATTTTATCTCTCCGTTATGTATTTAAAAGGATTGAATGTTTTTTTGCTTGATCAATACCGGAACGGTGGACGGGACCAGACCCTGCTTGGCCAGTATCTGCTGCCCGTCGTTGGAGGAGACGAAGGTGATGAAACCGTGGGCCAGACTGTATCTGCCGTCCGCATAGGTCCGCTCCAGGGTTTCGTTGACATAGAGATACAGGGGGTGGGTCAAAGGATAGTTTCCCTCGTTGACCGTCTTCTGGTTGGGCAAAAAGGATCCGCTTTCCCTGACCAGCCCCACCGCCACAGCCTTTATACCATTTTCCTTGACCGGCGGCCAGACATCCCAGTCGCTGTATAAGCAGGACATCGGGACCAGGCCGACCGCCCCGGGATATTTCTTGACCATCTCCACTATCTGGGCGTTGGTGCTGCAGGGATAGGCTTTCTGGGAATAGGGTGCCCCCTTCATCACTAACTTCTGGAAATATTCGCAGGATCCCAGATTGGACCCGGGGATGACCGCCAGCATTCCCATGCTTCCCCCGGCAAAGGACCAGCCTGCAACTTTTCCGGTGAATATCTTTTCCAGCTGTTCAAAGGTCAGTTGACGGACCGAATTCTGCGAATTGACTATCACCGCCAGTCCGTCGTGGGCGATCTTGTAACCCTTGGCCTTTCCCCCGTTCAACCGGATGATGGAATCCTCTTCAGCTGTCAGATCGCGCGATACCACGGCTATCCGGGCCCGCCCCTCGTTCAGGGCCACTATCCCGGCCTTGGAGCCGCCGCCCACTATCACGATCTCGGACTTGGGATACAGGGCCATGAAGCGCTGGGACTGGCGGCGCATCATCTTTACCGCCCCGTCCGAACCGGCCACCACTATCCGCCCCTCGGTCTGGGTTTCGGTGGATTCCGGTTTTTGGTCGCAGCCAAAAATCACAGCCGCCGTCAGGACGGTCGTCAAAAGTAATCGAAATTTCATTTTTTAACCTTAATCTTGCAATTATAAATAGTTATGTAGCCAAAGTCAATAGTAAAAGCATAAAAACTTACAATTTATCTAGAAGCCAGTTGCCAGGATGGAACTCCCCGAGATTGTTGCGGGTGGTGGTTTGGAAAATGCCGCCGGCCGTGTTAATTTTTTCCTTCTAACGCCGATGAAAGCTTCTGGGTCAATTCTGGGCTTAAGCCCTGCTCTTTGGCCTTTTCCAGCACGGACTGGCCCAGTATCCGGTAGATCTGCTCATAGGGCCCGCCCCAGTTTTTCAGGGCCTGCAGATGTCCCTGAACCGTGGCCAGATCCCCCCGCATTACGGGTCCGGTCAGGGCCCCGGCCAGGCCGTCCAGTTTTATGTTCTCTTCCAGACTGTGCACCATGCCGGCCATCATCTGCCCGGCCGATTCTTCGTCCGCCCCGGCTTTGAGCAGGGCCTGCTCCGCACCCAGCCACAGCGCCACCGCCAGGTACGAAGCCATGGCCCCGGCCGCGTGATAAAGCGGCTTGTCCTGGGGTTTGATGGTGATGGAGAACCCGTCCAGCGCGGCCACCATTTCCCTGGCCTGCTCCACCGCCACCGCGTCGCCCTCCAGGGCAAAATAAGCCCCGGCCAGGCTGCCGGCCTGCATCTTCCGGGCGATGCTGACGAAGGGATGCAGCGACAGGGTAAAGACCCCGAACAGTTTCAGCGAGACCAGTATCCCGGACGGCAGAAAACCAGAGGTGTGGCAGACTATCTGGCCCTTTTTAAAGGCCTGCTTGGCGGCCAGGTTCTCGGCCACGGCTTTGACGGCCGAGTCCGGCACTGCCAGGATCACCAGGTCGGCCTCCTTGGCGGCGGCGGCCGGATCGGCGGTGGACAGAGGAGCCCCCAGCGCCTGGGCCGCCTCCCGGGCGGCCCCTTCATTGACATCGGCCACCGCTATTATCTGATAACCTTTCTGGTGCAGGGCCAGGGCCAGGCTGGTTCCCAGTTTTCCCGCCCCGATCAGGGCCAGGGTTGGTTTACCCATTGGACAATCCTCCCAAAACCAGTGCCGGTGTTTGGCCCGGGTTGCGGGCCATGTTTTTTTCCACTTTGACGAAGAACAGGTAATAGGAAACGGCCGAGACCGCGTAGCAAAAAGCCGTCAGGTAATAAGGCACCGAATAACCGTACCGCTGCATCATCCAGCCGGAGAAGGCCGTGGACAGGGCCCAGGACAGGTTCCAGGCCATGGCGGTGATGCTGTTGGCGGTGGCCCGCATTTTCTGGGGCAGCACCTCCATGGTAAAGGCGTTGGAGATGGGAGATGACATCTGCATCAGGCTGGCCCGCATCCAGAAGGCCAGCACCGCCAGGGTCAGGATGTTGTCCACCGCGCCCAGGGTCACCAGGAACGGCAGGGACAGCAGCTCCATCAGCACCACGGTCTTTACCTTGCCCATCTTCCTGGCCAGCTGGGGCCCGGCCATCACCGCCAGGGCGGTGGCCACCTGGGCCACCGAAAAATAGACCCCGATCTGGCCGCTGGTGGAATGGAACCTCTGGGCGAAATACAGGTTGAAGAACGGTATCACCAGCCCCGCCCCCAGCCCCACCCACAGGTTGCACCAGGAGAATTTGCCGATCAGCTCCCAGTCCTTCTTGTTGCCGCCCCAGATCGGTCCCGCCTCATTCTTCCCGGCGGCCGGGAGCTCGGTCATCCGGGACAGGGGATACAGCGAGGCAAAGGCCATGGCCGATCCGGCCACCAAAGTTATCCGGTAAAACCAAAGCTCGTCCGTGCTTTTGATCAGCAGCCCCAGGATCTCCGGGAGCTTGCCCCCGGCCAGGCTTCCCAGCACTCCGGCCAAAAGGGTCACCGCAAAAGAAAGCGAGAACAGGTAGGTCCGCTCGCCCGGCCGGCTGTTCTCCATCATGAACGGCGCGGTGGAAATGGTGTAGACTGTTACGGCCAGGCCTCCCAGGAAGCTGGAAGCAACCAGCAGACCCTTGCTGACCGTCAGGGCCCGGACCAGCAGGAACAGACTGCCCAAAAAACTGGCCCCCAGCATCGAACGCTTGCGGCCGGCCTTGTCCGAGTACATCGCGGCCGGGATGGCGAACAGGCCAAAGGCCAGCCCGCTTAAGGAAAGCATCCCGCCGATGAACCCTTCCTGGAAACCGGCCTCTTTCAGATACAGGTTGAAGATCACCCCGACCATGGCGTATCCCAAACCTATCAGAAAATTGGCCTGCAGGTAAAGCCGGGCATTGGGAGAAAAATCCCTGATGGTCTTGATGTCGTTTGTGACGAATCTTTTTAACAAAAAAGTCAGAACCTATGATTATATACTTTTGACCATGGCCTTTTATTCCCTGGGATTTTGGTCCAATCAGAACTGAACCCCTGTAATCCGATCCCAATAATCAGTTCCCTAAGATCAGTTCCCTGTTACCCGTTCCACTATCGCCTGCTCCAGTTCCCTGCGCCCATTGCCTTCCAGCGCCGAGAGGAACAGGGCTTTGGGGTTGCTCCATTTCAGTTCGCTCAGGGTCTTGGCATCCAGCTTGTCGATCTTGTTGAAGACCAGGATCTCCGGCTTGTCTATCTTCAGGTCCTTCAGCACGGCATGGACCGCGTCCATCTCCTCCTGGCGGGCCCGGTGGGGGGTGTCGACCAGATGCAACATCAGGTCGGCCTCGGCCACCTCCTCCAGCGTGGCCTTGAACGAGGCCACCAGCTGGTGGGGCAGACGCCGGATGAAGCCCACGGTGTCGGTGAGCAGGAATTTGTGGCCCGAGGCCAGCACCACCTGCCGGGTGGTGGCGTCCAGGGTGGCGAAGAGCCGGTCCTCCACCTTGACCCCGGCCTTGGACATCAGGTTCATCAGGGTGGACTTGCCGGCGTTGGTATAGCCCACCAGGGCCACTTTGAATATCTGGCTCCGGGACTTGCGCTGGGTCTGGCGCTGGACCTCCACCTTTTTCAGCTCCTTCTTCAGAGCGGAGATCCGGTCCTTGATCTTCCGGCGGTCCAGTTCCAGCTGCTTTTCGCCCGGGCCCCTGGTGCCGATACCGCCGCCGGGATCGGACATCTGCAGGCCGGCGCCCACCAGGCGGGAGAATCGGTACTGCAGCTGGGCCATCTCCACTTGGATCTTGGCCTCGGCGGTGCGGGCATGCAGGGCAAAGATGTCCATGATCAGTTCCGAGCGGTCTATCACCCGGCAGCCCACCGCTTCCTTGATCTTGAAGGCTTGGCTGGGCGAAAGCGGGTGGTCGAAGACCACCAGGGTGGCCCCGCTGTCGGCCACTCCCTTGGCCAGTTCCTCCACCTTTCCCTTGCCGATGAAATAGGCCGGGTCAGGGCGCTGGCGCCGCTGGACCACTATGTCTATCACCTGGGCTCCGGCGGTATTGGCCAGCCGGCCCAATTCCTCCAGGGATTCCTCTGCCTCATGGGGATTTGCCCGGCCGCTTACCAGGCTGACTAAAATTGCTTTTTCGGACATTATTTGTTTTCTGATTTTTGTTTTTTGATAGGGGCAATTCGCGTGTCCGACGAAGTTTGCCCAAGATAAGCGTAGTAGGATGAATTGCCCCTACGGTTAATACCCGCCGGAAACTTTTCTCAGATTCTGGGCCGCCTCGGAATTGGGGTCCAGGGCCGCCCCCTTGCGCCAGTATTCCATTGCCTTGTATCGGTTGCCCCGCTTGGCTTCTATTACCCCCAGCCGGTTGTAAGGCCAGGCATCGCCGATCGAGACCTTGGTAGCAGTGATGTAAAGTTTTTCCGCTTCCTTGATCTTGCCCTGGGTCTCCAGCACATAGCCCCAGTTGCAGTAGGTCAGCCCCAGGTTGACATCATATTTTACCGCCTGCTTGTAGGCTGCGATGGCCTGGTCTATCTTCCCCTGACGCAGATAAACGTTACCCAGATTGTTATATAGAATGCCGTTGGTGGGATCGTTTTGCAGGGCGACCTTGAACTGCTTCTCGGCCTGGTCCGGCAGATTGCGGCTGAAGTAATAGTTGCCGGCCATTACATACGGCATCCTGGCCTTGGTGTCCTCTTTGGCCTTGGACTCCATTTCTTTCAAGAATATCTCAGGCGGCAGATTCAGGTCGGGCAGGGCCGGGTTGACCACCATGCCATAGGTTTTGATCAGGTCCCGGTATTTTTCGTTATTCCGGACATATATCAGGCAGGCGTCGTCCCAGAATACCAGCGCCCAGTTTTTGCTGTCGATCAGATATTTGTTGAACATCTCGAACTGGGCCACCTGCCCGGTCAGGCTGTAAGGCAGGAATATCCAGTCTATCTGGTACTTGTCCAGCAGATGCAATTGCCCGGCATATATTTTCAACTGATCTTGCAGTACCTGGGTTTTCATAAAGGGTGCGATCCGTCCGTCGGAAAAGACCGGGACCTGCTGCCAGAGCAGGTAGGCGCCTATATCAAAATCGTTGAAGACCCGGGATTCGCCCCGGTGCTGTTTTAGGAACTGCACCCCTCGCTCGGAATTCATCCGGGGCCGCCAGCCCAGCCTGAACCGTTGCCACAAATGCTCCCCGCTGCGCTGGAACATCGCGGCCCCGGTTAATATCAATAGTACCAACCCGACAAAAGCAACATTCCCCGGATTTTTTATTCCATTCGAAAGCCCGGTATTCTTGCCGTGCTCAGGACTGGTTTTCGTTTTCCTGCCCTGAGCTACCAGGATGAGCGTGCCAAATCCCTTGCCGAAGGGCTGCCTTTTAATTTTGGAAAGAATTGTGTCCCAAGCCCCCTGCCAATTGGCAGCCGTAAAGGGAAACGACAGCCAGGCCAGGAACCAAAGGTACCTAGTGACCAAAATAGTTTGATAAACAAATACGGCATACAACAGCCATTCGGAAAGCCTTGATTTTTTTGCATTAAGGATTAGTCCCAGTCCCGAAAACCCTATCCAGATCAGGCCGTAAATGACGAAAGGCTCTCGGGAGAACCCCGGAGATAAAAGCGGCTGGTGCTCCAGCACCGACTTCCATATGAATATGTCGAATTGTTGAGAGACCGGATCGGTAAAGATTTTTAACGCGTCAATGGTCAAGCCAAAACCATATGGGGTTATACCCGTAGACAGCAAAGCCAGTGAGAAAGCGGCCGTCGCCCATTTGAGGAAATCCCAGTCTTTCTTAGCAACCCCGATAAATAACCCGTCTATTAAAGCCAAACCATAAAGCCCCAGGCCAATAATATATCCCAGGTGCATATTGGCCCAGGTTATGAACATTATTGCCGACCAGGAAAAGAACAACCACTTTTTGATCCGGCCTGAACGAAATAGTTCCAACAGGTAAAGCGCTAACACAAAAAACACAAAACTGATCACCTGGATCCTCTCGGCAAAGGCATGGTTTAACAACAACAATGCCAGAGCCAATGTCAGCAGGGCAGCAAAAGGAGATGCTCCCCTCAGCCGCATGATCTGCAAGCCCAAGATAAAGGCCAGGGCCAGGGCCAAAGCTTTGAAAATGACTATACCGTTGATGCCCCAAGCAACGAACAAACCATAGAACAGCAGGCTGGAAAGCCATTCATGCATGGGCCAGGGCTGGCCATAGGCCGTATGGCTCCACAGATCTATCGTTGGCGCATGCCCAGTCTGGGCCACATAACGGCCGGTAGCCAGCATGATGTACAGGTCGGGGTCAGAGGCCGGGTAGATGGACGAAACAATGACCAGCAGAGTTACAAATATCAGACAAACTGTCCATTGTGTTCTATTACTCATCTTATTTATCAACATTAATTACATTTAGGTTGTGAACTAACTGCTTTTTTCTTGTTTTCATCAACGACAGAATAACCGCCGGTAATTTTAGCAATGGGTATCTCATGAGTGCGATTATCCGGTTATAAAATGGAATGCCCATCAGTATATCACGGTAAAGACGGTAAAACTCTTTTTCCGGCAGTCTTGTCCCGGCCACAGCATGAGCCCCGTCATACAGATTCCAATCTTTGGTCGTTATTTTACTATGGATCTCTTTATACAGCGGGGAGCCGGGAAAAGGGGTCAATATACTATACCCTGGCCAAAAATATTTTTGGTTATTAACATATGCCTTGAGCTCCCTAAAGTCTTCCCCGTCAAAATCGGGGTCTATTATGAAAAGTGGCTCAAAATTTAACGCCATCTCTTTAAGGTATTTTGTTGCCTGGATCTGGGTTTCAACGGCAATGTTCTTGTTGTATTTCTCAAGGTGCTTGGCGGAGGGGGATTCATAACCAAGCATCAAAGTATCCAATCCTACTTTCTTCCATTGTTCAAAAAGATCCCTGTGCTTTACCACCGTATCAAACCTTGCCCAAATTAGTTACTTTTTCTTATTGCCAGCCCGCTGAATCATCTCCGCCAATAAAAACATCCTTTCATACTCAATCATGCTCTCATCGTCCGTGAAATAGACAACCCGGGATGTTATGGTCTCCAACTCCGACACAATATTTTCAACAGATCGCTTTAAATATTTGCCTCCGGACAGAGCATCAACTGAACAAAAACTGCATTTAAAGGGGCAACCTACCGATGTCCTGATGGAAGAAACTCCAAAGTGCCATTCGTACCTGTAGCTTGAGGAATATTTTTCCACCAGTTCTCTGCGGGGAAAT
>JAURWH010000158.1 GCA_030655055.1 bacterium | reverse complement strand
CCGCCCCAATTGGTGAAACTGTGCGACGACCTGATACTCAATAGACAGACCGGCTCCAAGCCGCCGCTGGAGGCCCTGCTGGCCTTCTTCTCCCATCACAAGATCGGGGAGGAAAGCGTGGCCCACCAGAACTTCGTGGCCCCGGCCCAGCGGCTGGAACAGCACGTGCTGTCCGGCGACAGCCAGGGCCTGGAGCAGACCCTGAAGGCCCTGTTAAAGGAGGAAACTCCCCTGTTCATCATCCGGGAGGACCTGCTGCCGGCTATGGACAAGGTGGGAAAACTTTTCGGCCAGGGCAAGCTGCAGCTGCCCTTCGTGCTGCGCTCGGCCGAGGTGATGCGCAGCGCCTCGGATATTTTAAAACCGATGCTGGGGAAGAAGAAGGCCGAGGCCCGCGGTTCCATAGTGCTGGCCACCGTCCGGGGCGACATCCACGACATCGGCAAGAACCTGGTGGCCATGATCCTGGAGGCCAACGGTTTCAAGGTGATCAACCTGGGGGTCAAGCAGAGCGCCGAGCAGATCATCACCGCCGTCCGGGAGCATAAGCCGGACGCGGTGGGCCTCTCCGGCCTGCTGGTGGAATCGGTGAAGGCCATGACCGAATACCTGGAGGTGTTCAAGGCCCAGGGCTTGAGCCTGCCGGTGATCTGCGGCGGCGCGGCGCTGAGCCAGGACTACCATGAGAAGACCATGCTTCCGCTTTATCCAGGGGTCCATTTCGCCAAGGACGCCATGGACGGACTGAAAGTGATGCAGCAGCTGACCGCCCCTGAAAAACCTGTGTCCAAGATATCCGTTATCACGGACCGAGGGTCCGAAGTCTCCGAAGATAAGAAGGTCCGCTTGGCACCGGCCAAGGTTAAACCGGAAACGAAACCGGAGGGTTTAAAGGCCCGCACCCCGCCCGCCAAACAAAAACTTCCCTTTGAGGGAAGCCAAGTGGAGAAAAAGATCCCCCTCTACCTCCTGCTGGAGCATTTGAACCGCCGGTCGCTGTACCAGTCCCGCTGGCAGATGGTCTCCGCCAAGGCCGACCAGGCCAAGGCCGGGCAGCAGGCCGCCGCGGCCGAGACCGCCTTCAACGAGATGTGGGAGATGGCCATCAAGAAGGATGTCTTTAAGCCCAAGGCCGTTTACGGGTTCTACCGGGCCAGGTGGAAGGGTTACCAGCTGGTGGTCTTGAAACCCAAGTCCCAGAAGGAATGGCTGACCCTTACCTTTTCGGATAAGATCCGAGGCAGCATCCCCTCCGGGTCTCAGACAGAACTGACGGTGGCCCTGCAGCTGGTGACCCTGGGCAGAAAGGTAAGCAAGCGCTGCCGCAAACTTAACCAGGAGGGAAAAGTGCAGAAGGAGTTTTTACTGCACGGCCTGGCCGCCGAGCTGACCGAGGCCCTGGCCAAGTGGAACAACGCCCGGATCAACAAGCTGGCCGGCTGGGAGAACAGCCTCAGGCTCAGCCCCGGCTATCCGGTCTGGCCCAAGCTGGCCCAGCAGGAGAAGATATTTTCCGTGCTGAAGCCGGTCAGGATAAAAGTGGAGTTGAGCGAATCGCACCAGATGGACCCGGAGTTCAGCACCAGCGCCATCATCTTCAATAAGGAATAGATCTGCAGCCCGGTAACAAAAAAAGCCGCCCCAGCCATGGGGCGGTTTTTGCATTATTAAATTCAATTTATAAGGAACCCAGGAAGGCAGGATTCATTTCCTGGATCCCATAATCAAATACATTTCATGGATTCATGGCTTCCTAATAATATAACCCATGTTATCAGCGTTAGATTATACCTGGTCGGCTGCGATCTCGCTTATTCCCCGCAGGATGCAGTTCTCCACCCACTTGCTTCCCTCCTGCTGCATCTTCACCAGGTACTCCTCGGCGTAGGGCCAGACGTTCTTGAGCATGGCCGTTTCCGAGTTCTGGGGCACGAACTGCTGCAGCACCCACTTTTTGGCCCCCTTGATGCTTTTGCCCATCTGCCTGACGTTCTCCAGGCTGTGGAACACCGGCACCAAAGTGGTCCGGAACTCGTAGTCCGTCTTCCCGGTCATCAGTATCTCTATCGAGCGTTTGATGTCGTCCAGGTTCACCTTGGTCCCGGCCGCCTGGCTGTAGATGGGATCCAGGGTGGCCTTCAGGTCCATGGCCACGTAGTCCACCAGCTTTTTGTCCAGCAGCATCTGCAACATCTCGGGATTGGCGCCGTTGGTGTCCAGCTTTACCAGCAGGCCCATCTCCCGGATGATTCGGATGAACTGGGGCAGGTCATCATGCACTGTGGGCTCGCCGCCGGTGATCACCACCCCGTCTATCCAGCCCTTCTTGCCTTTAAGAAAATCGCTGACCTTCTGCCAGGGAACGGTCTCCACCTTCTGCGGCTCCTTCCACAGCTGGTGGTTGTGGCAGAAGGGACAGCGGAAATTGCAGCCGGGCAAAAAAAAGACTGAGACCAACTTGCCGTCCCAGTCAATTAGCGATGTCTCTATGAAACCTTTTATTTCCATTGTGCTTTATGTCGCATACATGAATGTCCTGGGCTTTATTTATCCGCAGATGGCCGCAGATTAACACAGATTATTTTTCATAGAGTTTAAAAGCGTCCGGAAGAATCTGCGAAAATCTGTGAAATCTGTGGATAAAAGTACCCTGGAAATCTCAGTCCTCCTCGTCCGGGCCGGCCTCGCCCTTGAAGGCCTTGTCCAGGTGCGGTTTCAGTTCCTTGGAAAGCGGCGGCCGCTTGACCCAGCGGTCCAGCTCGTCCTTTTTTTCCTCCAGCACCACGGTGGGAATGTCGGAGACCTCGTAAAAGGCCCCCTCGGCCAGGCCGTCCATGGTGTCCATGTCAAAATAGTTGACCGGCACCTGTTCGGTGTATTTCCACTTGTCCAGAAAATAGCCTATCTTTTCAATGGCCTGCTTGCAGACCTGGCAGCTGGGCCGCCCGAATACTTTTATTTCCATAATGCCCTGTATCCTGTTTGCAGTTTGCCTGTCATTCCCGTGAAAACGGGAATCCAGTATTTTTAAGGGGTTCCTGATTATCTCCAAAGGTCCAAATGGCCATTCACTACCTGGTTTCCCTCTTTCGAGGGAATGACCACCGGGGGAAAAGACCTACTTAACCTGCGACTTGTACCTGTCCCGCAGTTCCCCTATCTTGCCCTTGTTCCAGCCTTCCACGATGGTGAAGTATCCGGTGACCCGGGTGATGTGGTTGACGTCGCGCCCGGCCACGGTCTGGGCCTTGATGGTGCTCCAGTCATGCTTCTCGATGGCCTCGTAGCTGGCGTGGATCTTGGTGTCATAGCGCTTGTTGCGGATGTAGACCCCTCCGTCCTCTTCGTTGAATTCAAAGGACTGTTTTTCCGAGGTCAGTTTGTCTTTCAGTTCCTGCAGTTCCATGTTCGTGCTCCTTTTATCTTTTTATAAATCAATTAACGTATATTAGATGCCGGGAAAAGGGGAAAGGATTCTTATTTGATTGAGAGGCAGTATGATGCGATGATATAAATGATTATTTCCCCGAAAACTGCTTCTCCCAGTCTATCCTGGCCGTGAACTGCATCACCACGAACAGCGTGGCTATGCAACAGATGGTTATGGCCAGTCCGGTGTAGCCCTCCCAAAAGAAGGCGTAGGAGAAGAACACCAGGTACACCAGCTGGGCCAGGGCCGCTTCCTTGAAGGCAAACTTGGACCCGGTCACGATCCTCATATACGACAGCACCAGGCCCAGGGACACCGCCGCGCTGATGAAGAAGGCCAGGTAGATGTCGGCGTGGTCGGCCAGATAGGCCATCAGCAGGTGGAAGGCAAAGAACGAGGCGGCCAGGAAGAAATAATGCATGGGATGCAGCCGGATGCCCCGGATGGCGGTGATGATGAACACCATGAAGAAGAACAGGAACAGGCTGACCGGCGCGAAGAAGCTGATCTTGCTGACGAAGGGTCCGGGGTTGATCTTCTTGGGCAGATCCATTCCGATCTGGATGCCGGAGATCAGATTATTGTACTGCCAAACCAGCTCCCAGCCCCCGTCCTTTTGCTGCTGGGAAGTGGGAGAGATGCCGTTCTCGGGAAAGTCTATCCTGGCAAAGTCGGTGGTCATGGCCAGCTTGAAATTGCGGATCTGCGAGACGTTTGACCCGAACTGGTACCACCACTGGTCCATCCCCTGGGAGCGGTAGGCCACCCGCACCTGGGCCGTCTGGCCGGGCTTCAGCCGGATCCACTTCCAGATCTTTCCGTCCACCGGTACCAGCTCTTTTTCAGGGACACCGTCGACCGAGAGCACGAAGTCGTCATAGATGCCGTCGCTGGAGGGAAAGGTGTATTGGAAGCAGAGGAACCGTTCTTCCCTGGTGCTGTTGACTATGCCGTAGCTGCCGTCGAAGTTTACCTGGTAGGTGGAGTACCACAGCAGGCCCTTTTTACGGTGGGTCAGCTTCAGATCGGCCTTGATGTCGCTGGATTCCAGGTTCAGGTAGTAGTCGGAAAGGTGGGTCTTGGTCTCGGTGACCGTCTTGCCGCCCTCGGTGGTTTTTACCACCTTCTGCTCTTCCTTGAGCTGGTAATACACCAGCGGCGCGTTCTGGCGCTGGGCCGTGCCCCACAACTGGCCGACCGCCCGCTTGAGCTTGTTGTCCTGGGAATTGGTGCGGTCAACCGTGACCCCGCCCAGGATCATCCAGGCTATAGTGGTGCAGATGAACACGAAGACTATGGCGGCGATCTTTTTGGCCATGCTATACCTCGACGAATGATGAATATCGAATTTAGAATATTGAACAGACATTCCGGTTTGAGATTCAATCTTCAATATTCAGTATTCCCCGCCCCTACTTGATCTTCTTTATCCC
Source organism: bacterium (assembly GCA_030655055.1). Taxonomy (NCBI): domain Bacteria; species bacterium. Next base: position 3,193 of record JAURWH010000158.1, on the reverse strand, counting down.
CTCGTACGCCTTCCTGCTGCAATTCGGGCACTCGTCCTTCAATCCCCTGTACACCTTGCCGCAGCTGTTGCAGGTGGTGAACTCGGGCGAGAAGGCGATCTGGGCGTTGCGGGTCTGGCGGAAGGACTTGACCACGAAATTGGCGATGGAACTGGGGGTGGGGTGGGAATCCGCCAGCCAGATGTGGGTCAACGCCCCGGCCTCGATCATGTCGTGGAACTTGCCCTCCTGCTTCACCCGGTCGATCGGGTTCATCTGGTAGGCCACGTTCAGGTAGGTGGAGTTGGTGTAATAGACCGTGCCGTCCTTGACGCTGCCCTTGACCACCTTTTCGGCGTCCTTGGTGAACTGCTGCATGTCCAGCTTGGCAAAGCGGAAGGCGGTGCTCTCGGCCGGGGTCTGCTCCAGCACGAACTTCATCCCGTATTCCTTGGCCAGTTCCTTGATCTTGAGGTGCATGTAGGCGATCATCTTAAGCCCGAACTTGAAGGCTTCCTCGCTTTCGTGCATCTCCTGCCCAATGTGGTGCTGCACCATTTCGTTCAGCCCCAGCATCCCGATCAGGAAGGTGACCCGGCCCATTCTAAGATACGGCTCGCCGTCCTTCTCCATGGCCAGCAGGGCCAGCGGGCCCTGGTCCTTCAGGTTCATCAGTTTTTCTATGAACTTGCGCTTCTGCTGGTGACCCTTGACCGTCAGGTGCAGGAACTCGTCTATCTTCTTGTAGAGCTGGTTGGTGTCGCCCTTGGCCAGGTAGGCTATCCGGGGCAGGTTGACGGTGATGTTCTGCAGGGCCGAATAGCGCATCTTCCAGGGGGTGTTGGCGTCCATCAGGTCCCGGTCGTCCAGCTTAAAGGCCAGCCGGCAGCACTCGGAGATCTTGGCGGTCTCGCCCCGGTCGAACACAAAATAGGTGTTGCCCTTGTCGGCGGCCACCGAGGAGATCAATTCAAGATATTCCTGGTGCCCCGGGGTCAAAAAGAATTTTTCGGTGATGTGGGCCTGGGGCTTGGGGAAGAAGAACGGCCGGCCGGTGCCGTCGCCGCCCTTGTAGACCTCGAACAGGGCCCAGGCAAAGCGCTGGGACTCCTTGAGGTATTCCCCGTACTTCTTGCCGGTGTACTCGCCGCCCGGCCCGATGGCCGGCACGTTCTCAAAATGCTTGGGGGTCTCCCAGTAGATGTTGAGGTCGGAGAAGATGGCCTGGCCGCCCCGGGCCACCGACTGCTGGCTGTATTCAAAGATCATCATCTGGGCCAGCTGGGAGATCTCCCGGTCGGACATGCCCACCAGGAACGGCGCAAAGAAGACGTTGACCGCGTCCCAGCCGATGGCCCCGGCAAAGTGCCCCTGCAGGGCGGCCGACATCTTTACCATATGTGCCAGCAGGGTGTCCGGGTGCTTGGCAGGCTTGGCTATGGACAGGGCGTTGGGCAGACTCAGGCCGAATTTTTTGACGTACTCCAAACTTTGTCCCGAACAGTAGGGCCGGTTGATGAACCCCAGGTCGTGCAGGTGGATGTCGCCCCGGCTGTGGGCGTCGGCCACGTCGGTGGAGAAGACCCGGGCCAGCGCGAACTGCTTGTTGATGGTCTCGGCCAGGGTCATGTTGGTGGCTTCCGGGTTGTGGGGGATGTTGGCGTTCTCCCGGTTGCGGTCGGTCAGCACCTTCTCCACGTCGTACAGCGGCATGCCCAGCCGGGAGTGCCGTTTGCGGGCCTCCTCCAGGCCGTATTCTATCAGCTTGGCGTCCACCAGCTCGCGCACCAGGGACGAGGTCAGGCGCTTGACCTTGGCGTCCAGGATCTGCTGTTCCACCTCGGCCGCTATCTTCTGGGCGATGTCCTCGGCCACCCCGGCCTCCTTTTTAAGGGCCTTGACGATCTTCTCCCGGTCCCACTGGGCCACGTTGTCCTCGGAGGTCTGGATGAACAGGGCCAGGTCGGTGGCGTCGTTGTCCCGCACCACCTCGCCCATTTGCACCTGGCGGATGTTGAAGTTCTGGCGGCGGACCTTGGAGCGCTGGTCGCGGTAAAGGATGAAGGCCTTGGCGGTCTTGGCGTGGCCCCGCTCTATCAGGATCTTCTCCACCGCGTCCTGGATCTCCTCCACGTTGGGCAGGTGCTGGCCTCCCTTGGCCGAGTGAAGCAGCAGCTCCACCTGCTCGGCCAAAGCGTCGGCCAGCAGATGGTCGGCCCCGCCCACCGCCTGGGCCGCCTTGAAGATGGCCTCGGCGATCTTGCGCCGGTCAAAGTTTACGATCTCCCCGCTGCGCTTCTGCACCACGTTGAAGGGCATCAGGGGGTCGGCGTTGATCTGCTTGTCCTTGGCGTTCTCCACCATCAGGAACCTGGGGGTTTCGGAGGAGTCCTGGGGCGGCTGGCCTTTGGCGATCATTTCGGCATCGGGCGGGTTCATGGTGCTCCTTAATATGAAAATATTTTCTATTGGCTTGATTAATTTCAAAACGGAATGGACAGGATTAACCTGCTCTCATATACGAATACGGGAAATAGATAAATCCGGGGTTAAAATAAATCATGTAAATCCTGTCAAAAACCCCGGATCTGCTATTTCTTGGGTTCGTTCTTCTGGGCAAAGCTCTTGGCGGCCTCGGCAAAATCCGCGGCCTCCCGGAACGAACGGTAGACCGAGGCGAACCGGACATAGGCCACCCCGTCCAGCTTCTGCAGGGCGTTCATCACCATCTCGCCGATCAGCGGGGCCTGGACCTCGCTGTGCCCCTGGGCCTGGATCTCGTTCTCGATGTTGTCCACCAGACGCTCCAATATGTCGATCCCGATCGGCCGCTTCTCGCAGGCCTTGCGCAGCCCGGACATGATCTTCTGGCGGTCAAAGGGCTCGCGCCGTCCGTCCTTCTTCACGATCATCAGCGAGGACTCGATGTACTCGTAGGTGGTGTAACGGCGGCGGCACTGCAGGCATTCACGGCGGCGCCGGATGGCCTGTCCGTCCTTGGAGAGCCTTGAGTCTATTACCTTGTCTTTGGGAAAACCGCAAGCTGGACATTTCATGAAGCAATATCCTCTATTTTGTAGAAGGGGCCTAATTATGCCACTATATATGGGTGTTTGTCAAGGGAAAAATCGTACAAAACAAAACATATATATGGCAGATTTTAAGCCTTTAGATGGCATCAAGGTATGTTAGTTGCATTATGTGACAAAATATT
>JAURWH010000157.1 GCA_030655055.1 bacterium | reverse complement strand
AGCCTTGGCCAGCGTGATGTCCTTCTCCTCCACCCCCAATCGTAATAAGAGCTCCCGGCACTTGCCCGGCATCACCGGGGACAACAGGATGCTGGCGATGCGCAGGGCCTCGGCCGCGTTGTACAGGACAAGGTTGATCCGCTCCTGGTTGCCTTCCTTGAACAGCTTCCAGGGGGCGTTGGATTCCACATAGCGGTTGGTGGCCCGCACCTGTTCCAGTATCTCCTCCAGCGCCTTGTTGGGCTCCAACTCGTCTATCAGGGTTTTGACCTTGGCCCCCAGCCCAGCGATCCCGGTTATCAGCTCACCTTCGGAACTTCCCAAATTCGCAACTTCCGGCGTGGCCCCGGCGCAGTAGGAATCTATCATCTTGAAAACCCGGCTGACCAGGTTGCCGTAATCGTTGGCCAGGTCGGAATTGATCCGCGATACCAGGGCTTCTTCGGAGAAATTGGCGTCGGCCCCCAGAGTCATCTCCTTCATCAGGAAATAGCGGAGCTGCTCCACTCCGTATTTATCGGCCATCTCCAGCGGACGGACCACCGTGCCCTGAGACTTGGACATCTTGGATTCGTCTATCATCCACCAGCCGTGGGCCAGCACCATCCGCGGGGTCTTGACCCCCATGGCATGAAGCATGGTGGGCCAATAGACCGAATGGGTGGTCAGAATGTCCTTGCCCAGCAGGTGCAGGGCCGAGGGCCATAGGTCCTGATATTTCCGGTCGTCAGGGGAATGGTAGCCCAGCGCCGAGATGTAGTTGATCAGGGCGTCAAACCAGACGTAGGTGACATACTCGGCGTCGAACGGCAGCTCTATGCCCCAGGCCAGCCGCTTCTTGGGCCGGGAGATGCACAGGTCGTTCAGCGGTTTTTTCAGGAAGCCCAACACTTCGTTCTTCCGGGTCTCCGGCCTGATGGTCATCCGGCCGGAGGTTATCTCGTCTATCAGCCATTGCTGGTGCTGGGACATCTTGAAGAAATAGTTCTTCTCGGTGATCTTGGACACCGGGCGCCCGCAGTCGGGACAGTTGCCGTCCTTGATGTCCTTCTCCGTCCAGAACCTTTCGTCGGGGGTGCAGTACCAGCCGTCGTATTCGGCCGGGTAGATCTGGCCCTGCTCGTAAAGTTCCTGCAGCACTTTTTTGACCACCGCCTGGTGGCGGGTTTCAGTGGTGCGGATGAAGTCGTCGTTGGTTATCTCCAGCTTCTTCCACAGGCCGGTGAAGCGGGCGCTCATCTGGTCGCAGTGTTCCTGCGGAGAAACGCCGCGCTTGGCGGCGGCCTCCTGCACCTTCTGGCCGTGCTCGTCCAGTCCGGTCAGGAAAAATGTCTGGTCTCCGAACAGCCGGTGGTACCGGGACAGCACGTCCGCCAGGATGGTGGTGTAGGCGTGCCCGATATGCGGCTCGTCGTTGACATAGTAGATTGGCGTGGTTACGTAGAACTTGCTCATTTCTTGGAAACCTCCGCTACCTCGAATTCCCCGTGGCCTTCCTCGAACCTGACCATCACTTTTTGTTTGAAGATGTCCACCTTGTAGACCGTGCCCGGTCCCTTGGGGGTGATGACCACCGAACCCACCCGGGGCATGCTGCGGTGGGCCTCCTCGTAATAGCGGTCCTCGTAGGTCAGGCAGCACATCAGGCGGCCGCACAGCCCCAGCATCTTGTTGGAGGTGGTGGACAGGTTCTGCTCCTTGGCCATCTTCAGGGTCACCGGCTCGAACTCGTTAAGCCAGGCCACGCAGCACAGCTGGCGGCCGCACAGCCCCAGCCCGCCCACCCGCCGGGCCTCGTCCCGCACCCCTATCTGGTGCATCTCGATCCGACCCTTGAACATGGCGGCCAGGTCCCGCACCAGGGAACGGAAGTCCACCCGCTTTTCGGCGGTGAAGTAGAAGGTCAGTTTTGATCCATCGAACTTGGCCTCCACGTCCACCAGGGTCATCTGCAGGCCGTGCCGGCGAATCAGGTCCAGGCAGGCCTGGTAGGACTCGGTCTCGCGCTTGCGGTTGGCCTGGAACTTCACTATGTCCTCCTCCACCGCCTTGCGCAGCACTTCTCCGGCCGCCTTGAATTTTTCCTTGAGGATGGCCCGCTCGCCCTCCACCGCCCCCAGCTCCTCGCCGTTGTCGGTGGTGACGATCACCATTTCCCCCGGGACCAGGCTGTAGGCCTGGGGATTGAGATAGTATTTGGAACGCGCTTCCTTGAAGCGCACCATTATCAGGTTTTCGCTCATAGCTCCTCTTTTATGATATCGGGACTGCAGGCGGCCATCAGGCACAGCCTGGGTGTTACGTTTCGGTTCAGGGCCGTCCGGGCCAGTTCCATGTTGGCGGTGATCCGGTTCAGCTGCGGTTCGGTCAGCAGCCGGGCCAGGGATAATATTTCAGGTGAGGCCTGGGGCTCGGGGTGCAGGGCCTCCAGCGCTATGGCCGACATCAGCTCCAGCACCCGCTGGGGACGGCCCTTTTCGCCGGTGGCCAGGTCTATGGCCTCCATCATATCGGCGTACCTTTTTTCCAGCCCGGCCCGCAAAAGATCCCCGGCCATCCGGCGCTCCTCCAGCAGGTCCAGGTCCATCATCTCCAGGGCCTGCCCCAAACTTCCCTGGCTAAGGGAGGCCAGCATTTTGGCCTGGGCGGGATCCAGCCCGTGGCGCTCCTCCAGGATTTGGATCACCGCCGCCCGGTCCAGCCGCATGAAGCGGATCTTCTGGCAGCGGGAGAGGATGGTGGACAGCAGGGCGTTGGGCTTGTCGCAGACCAGGATGAAATTGGTGGTGGGGGACGGTTCCTCCAGGGTCTTTAAGAAGGCGTTGGCCGCCTCGGTGGTCATGGCCTCGGGCTTGATTATGATCACCACCTTCTTTTTTCCCTGATAGGGCTGGAGCGAAAGTTTTGACTGCAGGACCCTGATGTCGTCTATGGTGATGGCCACCGGCCGGTCGAAATCCAGGGACAGGTGTGGCTTTTCGGCCTTCAGGGCCAGCAGCTCGGCAACCTCCTCGGCCAGTTTTTTCTTGTCGCTCTCGCTGGAGGGATGGGGCACGGGAAAGACGTAGTGCAGGTCCGGGTGATTGAAGCTGACCGTCTTCTGGCATTGGCTGCACGCGCCGCAGGGAGCCTCCACCCCGGTGCAGTTAAGGGCCTGGGCCAGCTCAAAGGCCGCCATCTCCTTGCCCACCCCGGAAGGGCCGTAGAACAGATAGCTCTGGGCCAGCCGGTTTTCCTCAAAGGACCGGCGCAGTATCTTCTTGGCCACTTCCTGGCCTATCATGCTGGAAAACAGTTTCACAATAAGACTGATTACAAATATTAATGACTATCTATCTTGCTTGGGAGAAGTCAAAAGAAAATAGTGGGACGGTCAAATGAGCAGACCCATTACTATTATGTTCTTTTTCTTTTTTGTTCCGCCAACTAAGAAAAAGAACCAAAAAGAAAAAAGCTCGTCGCT
>JAURWH010000156.1 GCA_030655055.1 bacterium | reverse complement strand
GATCTTCGCCGAGCTGGACCGGGAGCGGGGCGGGTTCTTAGTGGACCAGCTGGACCCGGGATACCAGGTGTTCATAGCCACCGCCAAGGACCAGGAGGTATCCAAGCAGGAAGGATTTAAGAAATTCAGGATAGAAGCCGGGCGGGTCATAGCGGAGTAACTTTCTTTTCTTTGCCCACTAAAAAACACGAAAAGATTAAATCTATATACTGGCTTTCAGTTACTTTTCTACGTTACTACTTGACTACTGGTAAAATTACTACTTTTCTGTCTTGTAAAATGAAAATAGCCACCCTGTGTTACCTCCGGCGCAACGGCCAGACCCTGATGATGCACCGCATCAAGCGGGCGGACGACATGCACTACGGCAAATGGAACGGACTGGGCGGAAAATTCCATCCCGGCGAGACCCCGGAGGAATGCGTGATCCGCGAGGTCGAAGAGGAGAGCGGGCTGCTGATCAGCAAACCGGTGCTCAAAGGCTTTTTGACCTTTCCCTCTTTTGATGAGAACGACGACTGGTACGTCTTCGTGTTTGTGGCCGATGACATTCAAGGTTCCCTCTCCGAGACCGATGAGGGCCACCTAAGCTGGATCAAGGATCCTGAACTCACGAAACTGGACCTGTGGGAGGGCGACCACATCTTCCTGCCCTGGCTGGACAAGCCAGGATTGTTCTCGGCCAAGTTCGTATACCAGCAGGGAAAGCTGGCGGAGCATTCGGTCAACTTTTACTAAGACAACGATACGATCCGCAGACGTTGTGCTGAGTTTATCGAAGCATTGCGCAGATTTCCTTGAATTCGGCCAATAATTTTCAGGGCAGAGTCATAGTATCCTGAAAAATCCGGTGATCAGGCAAAACCCGTGTTTCACTCCCACCTTACCTGACCTACAGGTCCTACGTTACTACTATTATTACGGCGGTGCTAAATGGCTCATCCAACCAGACCGGAATCGGTAGGCCCCATCCTGGACAGGCTTTTAAAGAACCTGGAGATCGACAAGAAGGTGGACGAGGGCCAGGCCCTGCTGATCTGGGCTGAGGCGGTGGGCCCCAAGATGGCGGCCAAGACCCTGGCGGAATCAGTTTACCGGGGCCGGATGACGGTGCTGGCCCAGAACCCGGCCTGGGTACAGGAGTGCACCTTCATGCGGATCCAGATCAAGGACAAGCTGAACAAGATGCTTGGTCGGGAGATCATCAAGGAGATAGTATTTAGAGTGGGGGATACTGGCAAAAAATAAATTGCCTGGGTTGCATCCGGTGGTCAGTAACCACTATCCAGTAGTTGGGTTTTTGTCGTGGGTTGGTCGTAAAATTGTTGATCAAGAAACTTTTAAACCGGAAATGATATAAAGAGGGGATATATGGCAGAGTCTTACGGCAGCGAGAAGATCACGGTCCTAAAAGGCCTGGAAGCGGTGCGGCGGCGGCCGGCCATGTACATTGGCGACACCAGCGTCCGCGGTCTGCACCACCTGGTCTACGAGGTGGTGGACAACGCGGTGGACGAGCACATGGCCGGGGCCTGCGACCACGTGACGGTGACGGTGCGCAAGGACGGCTCGGTGATGGTGACCGACAACGGCCGGGGCATCCCGGTGGACATGCATCCCACCGAGAAGAAGCCGGGGGTGGAGGTGGCCATGACCATCCTGCACGCCGGGGGCAAGTTTGACAACAAGGCCTACACCATCTCCGGCGGCCTGCACGGGGTGGGGGTCAGCGTGGTCAACGCCCTGTCCGAGTGGCTGGAGGTCGAGGTCCAGCGCGACGGCAAGGTCTACCAGCAGCGCTACGAGCGGGGCATAACCCAATACCCGCTGAAGACCATCGGCAAGTCCGCCAAAACCGGCACCACGGTAACTTTTCTGGCCGACAAGCAGATATTCAAGGCCACGGCCTACAGCTTTGACACCCTGTCGGGGCGTCTGCGTGAACTGGCCTTCCTCAACAAGGGGCTGGCCATCGACATTCTGGACGAGCGGTCCGGAAAATCCCACAACTTCAAGTTCGACGGAGGCATCGTCTCCTTCGTCAAATACCTGGACGAGAACAAGACCCCCATCCACAAGCCGATCTACGTGGCCAAGGAGGGCGACGGGGTGCAGGTGGAGGTGGCCCTGCAGTACAACGACAGCTACGACGACAACATCTATTCCTTCTGCAACAACATCAACACGGTGGAGGGCGGCACCCATCTGATAGGCTTCAAGTCGGCCCTGACCCGGGTGATCAACGACTACGTCAAAAAGAACAACCTGCTTAAGAAGGACGACTTTACCCTGTCCGGCGACGACGCCCGCGAAGGCCTGACGGCGGTGGTCTCGGTCAAGGTCCGGCAGCCCCAGTTCGAGGGCCAGACGAAAACGAAGCTCGGAAATTCGGAAGTTAAGGGGATTGTTGAGTCCCTGGTGGGCCAGGAGCTGGCAAACTTTTTTGAGGAGAACTCCACCCTGGCCAACAAGATCTGCGAGAAGGGCATCCTGTCGGCCCGCTCCCGGGAGGCGGCCCGCAAGGCCCGCGACCTGGTGCGGCGCAAGAACGCGCTGGAGACCTCCGGCCTGCCCGGCAAGCTGGCCGACTGTTCTTTGGACGATCCGGCCTTGTGCGAGATATACATCGTGGAGGGCGATTCGGCCGGCGGCTCGGCCAAGCAGGGCCGGGACCGGAAGTTCCAGGCCATCCTACCGCTGAAGGGCAAGATCCTGAACGTGGAAAAGACCCGGCTGGACAAGATGCTGGCCAACGACGAGATCCGGACCCTGATCACCGCCATGGGAACCGGCATCGGGCAGGAGGACTTTGACCCGGAAAAGGCCCGCTACCACAAGATCATCATCATGACCGACGCCGACGTGGACGGGGCCCACATCCGCACCCTTCTCCTGACCTTCTTCTACCGCCACATGCGGCCGCTGATAGAAAAGGGCTACGTCTACATCGCCCAGCCGCCCCTGTACCGGGTGGCCAAGGGCAAGGAGGAGCACTACGTTTACAACGACGAGGAACTGGAGAAGGCGGTCAGCCGGCTGGGCAAGGAAAACGCCAACGTCCAGCGCTACAAGGGCCTGGGCGAGATGAACCCGGAGCAGCTGTGGAAGACCACCATGGACCCGGAACGGCGGACCCTGCTGCAGGTGGCCAACGACGACGCGGCCGAGACCGACCACACCATTTCCATGCTGATGGGAGACGCGGTGGAGCCGCGCCGGCTGTTCATAGAGCAGAACGCCAAGTACGTGCGGAACCTGGACGTCTGATTACTGCCACCCTTCTATTCATCAGGGTAAACTCCGACGCAGAGACACAGAGCCTATATTGCTTATCAGGATCTGCGTCGATGCAAACTGCAAATTGTAAATTGCAAATTGAATGTTGCGCCTTCATCCCTGCGCCAAGCCCTGGCAGGTCAAGCTGGCCCAAAGACTGATCCCCGATTACGTGGATCCGGGCCATATCTACGACGATCTGCTCCACCAATACGCCCCGCCGTCAAAAACCTGGGTCGACGCTGGGTGCGGGGACAACAGCGACATCAAGCAGATGCCGGAATACCAGGGTTTAGCGGTGGGCTTTGACCTGGAAGACCGTAAACGGGAAAAATATCTCAGGGCTGACATCCACCATATACCATTGAAAAACAATTCCGTGGATCTCATTTCCAGCCGCTGGGTGGCCGAACATTTGGAAACCCCCGAAAAAGCCCTGAAGGAATTGCACCGGGTACTGAAGCCAGGAGGAAGGTTGTTGATCCGGACCACCGGCAAGTGGCATTACATCTCGCTTTTCAGCCGGGTTGCGCCCATGCCACTTAAAAGATCCTTGTCCCCGGCTCCGGTCTTCCCCACTTTCTTCAGACTAAATGACCAGGCGGCCATTCAAGGGTATTTTTCTGATGCTTCGGGCTGGCGGATCGAAAAGGCCCATTATATAGAGAATCTGCAGTACGGCAACCCGGCCGGGTTCGTCTTCTCGCTCTTGTATCACATCGCGGCGACCAGTTTGAAACTGGACCGCCTTAAGACCACCATCATACTGGAAACGACCAAGATTCAACCTTAATTTAACGGTGAGACAATGGCTGTTTATTACGGGGTGAAAAAGGTCCTGGAAAAGGGCCAGCGGATCGGGGTGGCCACCGAGATGATGCATTTCGTCAAGAACAACGAGGTGCTGGTGGGGATCGTCAAGGGCAGCAAATACGCGGTGGCGGTGGATCTGACCGTTGAAAAAGAATACCGGGCCTTTTACCGGGCCTGCGCCAGGGGCAACTGGAGGGACTTTGACCTCTACCGGCTGGCCAAGGAAAAGATAGCCGAATGCCCGGACGAGGGCCGGGTGCTGATCGGGGACCTGGAAACTACTGGGCTTGCCCACGCTTGCGCGCCGTAGCGCTTCAGCGCACAGGCACGAAATACACGAAAAACGCTAAATACCTGAATATTTAATTCAATTAATATTCGTGTCTTTTAGTGGGAAACGGGGAGATCACTTCTACCTGATAACAATAATCTTTTAAATAGACTTTAAGGAATCGTCAATGGCTTTAGAAAGAAACAGGGTCCTGACCAGGGAAATTGAAGAGGAGATGCGTTCCTCGTACCTGGACTATTCCATGTCGGTCATCGTGGGACGGGCTTTGCCCGACGTCCGGGACGGGCTGAAACCGGTGCACCGCCGCATCCTTTATTCCATGAGCGAACTGGGGCTGGCCCACAACAAGGCCTTCAAAAAGAGCGCCCGCATCGTGGGCGAGGTGATGGGCAAGTACCATCCCCATGGCGATACGGCCATCTACGATTCCATGGTCCGGATGGCCCAGGACTACTCGCTGCGCTACATGCTGGTGGACGGCCAGGGCAACTTCGGCTCGGTGGACGGCGATCCACCGGCCGCCATGCGCTACACCGAGGCCCGGCTGACCAAGATCTCGGACGAGGTGCTCAAGGACATCGACAAGGAGACCGTGACCTACGTGGAGAACTACGACGGTTCGCTCAAGGAGCCGTCGGTGCTGCCCTCGCTACTGCCGGCCCTGCTGGTCAACGGGTCCTCGGGCATCGCGGTGGGCATGGC
>JAURWH010000155.1 GCA_030655055.1 bacterium | reverse complement strand
CCCTCGCGCACCTGGCCCTTGTCGATCTCGGCCAGGATCACGGCCCGCTGCTTGTCCCGGTCAGCGTCCAGCACCACCCGGCGCGAAACCACGATGTTGCGTTTCTTCTTGTTGATCTTGATGATCTTTAATGGAATGCTCTGCCCCAGCAGGCTGTCGATGGTCTCCAGCGGCCGGAGGCCGATCTGGGAACCCGGCAGGAAGGCGTCCACGCCCATCAGGTCGATGATCAGACCGCCCTTGACCTTGCGCAGCACCTTGCCGTCCACCACCACCTCGCTGTCCAGGGATTTCTGGACCTTGTCCCAGACCTTGATGAAGTCGGCCTTGATCTTGGACAGCACTATCTGCCCGTCCTGGTCCTCCACCTGTTCCAGCAGCAGGTCCACCTTTTTTCCGATCTCGATGGCGGTCCGGTCCAAAAATTCCACCACCGGGACGATCCCCTCGGATTTGAACCCCACGTCCACGATCACCGATTCCCCGGAGATCCGCAGGACGGTGCCGGTGACGATCTCGCCCTCCTCGAATTTCCTGTTGCTGGTGAATTCCTCCAGCAGTTTCCGGAACTCGCCCGAGCCCTCCTGATCATCCTGCTCCAGCAGGTGGTCCTGTGACAGAAGCTCCTCGCTTGGTTGCTTGGTTTTTGCCATGAGTTTTATTAAAACTCCTTTCGGTATAAAATAGGCCGACTAATGCCAGCCTTATAAAACTAAAATCAGAAAACGAAAACGAAACCTTCCCGGAATCAATTTATTTATCCCCGGTCCTGTCTTCAATCTTCTGCTCTTGTTTTTTTGTTAGTCGGTTCCCGATTCTGCCCTCTGCCTTCGTTTTTCGTCCGTCAGTTCCTTGATCCGGTCCACCACTTTCTTGACCATGCTGTCCGGAGTGGAAGCCCCGGCCGTGACCCCGACTTTGGAGCAGTTGTGGAACCATTTGGCCTTCAGCTCCCGTTCGGTCTCCACGTGATGGGCCGGACGGCCCACTTTCCGGCAGAGTTCCAGCAGGCGCGAGGTGTTGGCCGAGTTGCGCCCGCCCACCACTATCATCATGTCGGAATCCTTGGCCAGCCGCATGGTGTCCTGCTGCCGCACCTTGGTGGCCTGGCAGATGGTGTTGATGATGTGGATGTCGTCGGCCTGGCGCCCGAAGGACATCAGGGCGCTGGTGAAATCCCCGGCCGAAAGCGTGGTCTGGGCCAGCACCCCCAGTTTCTTCTGGACCTTGAAATCATTGTGGTTGTAGACCACCGAGTTGGGGCCGGCGTATCCCTTTAAAGCCACCACCTCGGGATGCTCGGCCTCGCCCACTATCACCACCTGGCGTCCTTCGGATTTAAGCAGGGCCGCGGCTTTCTGGGCCTTGGTCACAAAGGGGCAGGTGGCGTCCACGATCCTGATGCCTTTTTTCCTGAGGCCGTCCATCACCTTGGGGTGCACCCCGTGGGAGCGGATGATGACCGTGCCCTTCTTGATGCCGGAGGGGCTGGCGACCGCCTTGACCCCGCAGGCCTCCAGCTGGGCCACCACCTGGGGATTGTGAATGATGGGGCCCAGGGTGTATACCGGCTTTTTAGACTTCTTGGCTATCTCGAAGGCCATGTTAACCGCCCGCTTCACCCCGAAGCAGAACCCGGCGCTTTGGGCCACTTTTATCTTCATCGGGAATTTTCCTTCAGCTCGGCTATCCTCTGCATGATCAAACGGCTTAAGCCGATGTACCCTTCCTTGTCGGCAGGGAACGCTTCTATTTCGGCCGGGGTTATCGGACGGCCGAACCGGGTCGTCATCTGGTGTTTTCCGGAAAACAGGTCCCTCCATCCCAGGTTGGTGCCCCGGATGAAACAGGGAACCACCGGAACCAGCTGCTGTCTGACCAGAAGTCCGATGCCCGGTTTTGGTTCCAGGAACTCATCGGTCCGGCTGCGGGTGCCCTCGGGAAAGACCAGCACCGCCAGGCCCTGGCCCAGTTTGTCCTTAAGCAGCCTGAAGACCTGGGAATCCCATCCGCCCCGCCTGATGGGAAAGGCGTTATGCGAACAGATCAAAGCCCTCAAGGGGGGAAAGGCGAACAGCTCCTTCTTGGCCATGAAGGCGATCTCCCTGGGCACGCAGGCCCCTATGTATGGAGGATCGATCAGGGCGATGTGGTTGGAGGCGATTATCAGGGGCCCCTGCCGGGGGATGTTCTCCCTGCCCTCCACCTTCCACCGGAAAAGCGCGTTGAAAACTATGTCCAGGCAGTACCAAGTCAGCCGGTATGCCCGGGAATTGAAGGCCCGGCTTTCCCAGATCATGCCTGCTCCTTTTGGATCTTTTCCGCCCGGGCTATCACCATCTCCACCTGCTGGGCTATGGTCAGGGTTGAAGTATCTATTACCAATGAATCCGGGGTGCAGGTCAGGGGGCTGTCGGCCCTCTGGCTGTCCTGCCGGTCGCGGTTCTCTATCTGCTTCTCCAGTTCTTTCAGGTCCATGGTCATGCCCTTGGCCTCCAGTTCGGCTTTGCGCCTGCAAGCCCTTTCTTGAATGGAGGCTTTCATAAAGACCTTGACCTCGGCCGTGGGAAAGACCACCGTGGTTATGTCCCGGCCCTCCATCACCACCCCGCCCTCCCGGCCCATCTGCTGCTGCAGCGCCACCAGCCTTTGGCGGACCGAAGTAATGGCCGAGATGTCCGAGGCCGCCTGGGAGACCTCCGGGCTGCGGATCAGCCCGCTGACGTCAACCCCGTCCAGGAAAGTGACCGGCCCCGAGGAAGAAGGTTTCTGGCTGATGTCCGTCTGTTCCATCATTTTGGCGATGGCTTCCCGGTCGCTGAATGAGATCCCCAGACGCAGGGCCTTTAAACCGGCCGCCCGGTACATGGCCCCGGTGTCGATGTACAGGTACCCCAGCTTTTGGGCAACCATCCTGGCGGTAGTACTTTTGCCGGAGGCCGCCGGGCCGTCTATGGCTATCACCGGTTTGCGAGACATCAACTGAATTGCTTGTTACAGATTATAAAGTCGTTTTGGACTATCCACTATTCACTATCCAGTATTCAGTATTCACCGGTTTTAGATTACTGACTAGTGGATACTGGGTACCGCCAATGGAACATTGCTGATTGTCGCCGGTTGATTGAAAAGACCCTATTTCAGCACCTGCTTCAGCGCCCCGATCAGCTTCCTGTTCTGGCGGGCGGTGCCGATGGTCACCCGCAGTTCGGTCTGGTATCCGTAGTTCTTGACCGGCCGGACGATGACCCCCAGTTTCTGCAGGGCGGTAAAGACCGGCATGGAGTCCGTCTTGGGATCTATCAGGATGAAGTTCCCTTCGGACGGAACATAGGAAACCCCTAAGGACTGTAATTGCTTGTAAAGGTATTCCCTGCCCTCGGAGTTGAGCTTTTTGCTTTTGGCCAGATGTTTGGAATCATCCAGGGCCGCCAGACAGGCCACCTGTCCGCTCAGGCTGATGTTGAAAGGCAGGCGCACCTTGCGGATCTGGGAGATCAGCTCGGGGCTTCCCACCCCGTAGCCCACCCTCAATCCGGCCAGGCCGTAGATCTTGGAAAAGGTGTGAAGCACTATGGCGTTGGGCCAGTCCTTGAGCAGTTTGATGGTATTTGGGAAATCCGGCCGGTCGATGTATTCGGAATAGGCCTCGTCAAAAACCACCACGCAGCTCTCCGGAACCTTCTTCATGAAAGCCTTGACCTGGGCTTCGGTAAGCATGGTGCCGGTGGGATTGTTGGGGTTGGCGATGTAGACCACCTTGGTCTGGGGGGTGACCGCCGCCGCCATGGCGTCCAGGTCGTGGACGTAATTTTTCAGGGGGATCAGCGAAGGCCTGGCGTCGGCCATCTTGGCCGCTATCTTGTACATGATGAAGGCCCCCTCGGCGATGACCACATGGTCGCCGGGAGCCACGAAGGTCTTGGTGATGAACTCAATCACGTCCACCGAGCCGTTGCCGAAGATCAGCTGGTCCTCGTTGACTCCCAGGTGGCTGGCCAGCCTCTTGCTCAGGGCAAAGCACCCGTCATCGGGGTATAGGTTGATCTCCTTAAGCGACTTGCGCAAAGCTTTGACCGCCTTGGGCGAAGGACCCAGCGGGTTTTCGTTGGAGGCCAGCTTGATGATCTGGCCCCTGATGCCCAGCTCCCGGCGCACTTCTTCGATGGGCTTGCCGGGGATGTATGGGCTGATGCCCTGGATGTTGGGCCTGGCTTGAGGCTTCATATATAACCTAATGCAGTTTAATGGGTTACAAATATGACTTTAATGCAAACATTTATTATATCATATTTATTTCCTAAAATCAAGCTAATAAAATATCAATAAACCCTTTGAATTAGTGGCATTTACCTTTGACTTTGCCCGGCATATTTGGTATCATTATTTAACTTATCCGCTGTCATCCCGAGGCGCCTTCCCGCTTAGCTGAATGAGGGATGAAAGAGCATCCTTCGGTTTGTCAAGCACGGCATATTTCCTTCGTCAGTAATGCAGCAGCCCGGCTCAGGACAAGTCTCAGGATGACAAGCGCCCCCCAACCCCTAATCCCAAACATCAAATCCCAAACGACAGTAAAATGCCTACCGTCCGCACCCGCTTTGCCCCCAGCCCCACCGGCTACATGCACATTGGCGGCCTTCGCACCGCCCTTTATGCCTATCTGTTGGCCAAGCAGAGCAACGGCCAGTTCATCCTGCGGATAGAGGATACCGACCAGGAACGCTATGTCGACGGCGCGGTGGAGGTCATCTACCGCACCCTGAAGATGGCCGGACTGCACTATGACGAAGGCCCTGATATTGGCGGCGCCTTCGGCCCCTATGTCCAAAGCCAGCGCAAGGCCCTGTATCTGGAGCAGGCCCAAAAATTAGTGGAACTGGGCGGAGCCTATTACTGCTTCTGCTCTCAGGAGCGTCTGGACAAGCTCAGAAAAGAGGCCGAGGACCGCAAGGAGATATTCAAATACGACGGGCTGTGTAAAAAACTGACCCCGGACGAGATCAAAAAAAGAATAGCCAACGGCGACCCTTACATCATCCGGCAGAATATCCCGCCCTCCGGCCAGACCGGGTTCAAAGACGAGGTCTACGGCGAGATCACCGTGGAGAACAGCCAGCTGGATGAGAACGTGCTGCTAAAGACCGACGGCCTGCCCACCTACAACTTTGCCAACGTGGTGGACGACCACCTGATGGGCATCAGCCACGTGATCCGGGGCAACGAGTATCTTTCACAATCCCCCAAATACTGCCTGCTGTACCGCTCATTCGGCTGGGAAGAACCGAAATACGTCCACGTCTCGCAGATCATCCGACCCGACGGCAAAAAACTTTCCAAGCGATCCGGCGACGCCTCTTTTGACGACTTTTACACCAAGGGCTTTCTGACCGAGGCCATCGTCAATTACATCGCCCTGCTGGGCTGGAATTCCAAGGACGACCGGGAGATCTTCTCGCTGGCCGAACTGACCGAAGCCTTTTCCGTGGCGGGTTTAAGCAAGTCCCCGGCCATATTTGACGTGGAGAAGCTGAAATGGATGAACGGTGAATATATCCGCAAGATGACTCCGGAAGATTTTTACCAGGCTGCCCTGCCCTGGCTGCAGCAGGCTGTCAAGCGGTCTGGAGTAGATCTGCACAAGCTGGCCGGTCTGATGCAGCAGCGCACCGTGGTGCTGTCGGACATCCCGGCAAGAATTGATTTCATAGACGTTCTTCCGGAATACGCCAGGGAAATGTTCATCAACAAGAAGGCCAAGACCGACCTGGTGAATTCGCTGGAATATTTGAAGACCTGCCAGGCGGAGCTGGAAAAGCTGGAGAAATTTGACCATGAGACCATCAAGCAGGCGCTGTATGCGGTGGTGGAGACGCTGGGGATCAAGGCCAACACCTTCCTTACGCCGCTGCGCATAGCCCTCTCCGGTCGCGAGGTCACCCCCGGCGGGGCCACGGAACTGGCGGAGATACTGGGGAAAGAGGAATGTTTGAAAAGAATCAATATTGGCATTGGTAAATTAACCAACTAACAAAAGTAACCATGCGAAATACTTTTCTTTTTACCTGTTGCCTGTTGATCTTTTGTACCGTTTACGGGCAAGGCAAAGTTGAGATGATTGGCCGTTATTCAAACTTGAATCAACTGGCCAATACCTTGCCTAATATTGCTTTTTGGGGCATTGATAGCATGGGCGCGCATTTATATGTAAATGGGGTGCTAAAAAAGTCAATAAAATCTAAGCATCAACCTAAACCTAAATTAAATAAAAATGACCCAAACGGTTTCTCTTACGTTTTGAACAGCACATACTTTAGAATTCAAAATAAATGTTTATTAGCAGGCGATTACCACGAAGCCTACGATTCTCCTTATTATATATCCAATTTACAAATTATAGACAATAGCGGAGATGTAATTCATACTACCAAATATGGTGTGCAAGTCATTTTAGTTCAAACAAGAAATAAATACTTCGTTGGTTTTTCTTATGACCGTTATTGGTCACCTCCATACTCTTTTAGTATTACTTCAAAAGAACAAACGGATACTTTTTCCCTGTCAATGGGTGTAAATAACTGGTGCTACCAATTTGATTTAAATACTGATCAGTTTTTAATATATTTAATAAAAAATGATTCGTTGTTTCGATACACTTACGGTAAAACAGGTTTAGTGAATAAATACTTCATACATGACAATATTAGCTTTAAACATATAATTTCAATGCGAAGTTCACCGGATGATAAATATTTATCCGTATGTTCTCGTGATAGTTCTATCATCATAAATCTACAAAACAATAAGATCATAGAATCTACCATTCGTTATGATGAATGCCATGGTTTTTTCAATAATGGTCACCACATATTGGTTAATTCCAAAAATGATCACACATCTCTGTATAATTTGTTAACTAAAGAAATGAGATGGCTTAAGGCAATACCATCTTGGCGTAATATAGCTGGCATTATATATTCCAATGACATTGCGATATTATCGACAAGAAATATGGCCGGCTCAAAATTGGTTGACAGGGAAATTATTTCTATAGACACATTGGGGCACACACAGGAATTTCATATACCGAATGAAAGCAATAATAGCATTAACTGCAATATCGATGGCTACTCATTAGACCCCTTTTTTATAAATGATAGCATATTTATCGTTGGTTCATCACCTTGCATAAGCGAACGCAAATCGTATCCAAAATACTATTATTGTTTTAAGTTGACAAATTAAAAGAAACAGCATTATGAATAACACAGAAAATATCAAGACCCCTATCGAGGGCGCGGCCGCCACCAACTTCATCCGCGAGGCCGTGGCCGAAGACCTCAAAATCGGGCGTTTCCCCGGCGTCCACACCCGCTTCCCCCCGGAGCCCAACGCCTACCTCCACATCGGCCACGCCAAGGCCATCTGGATAGACTACGGCATCGCCCAGGAATTCGGCGGGCTGTTCAACCTGCGCTTCGACGACACCAACCCGG
>JAURWH010000154.1 GCA_030655055.1 bacterium | reverse complement strand
ACGGGATCTTCCGGTACCTTTACCTGATCTACCGGAAAGAAGAGGGCCAAAGCCCGGAGTTGGCGCTGTTGACCGATGCCTGGCTGTTGGGGGATCTGGTGCTTTATGTGATAGCGGTTTGGCTGGCGGTATACTTGTAATTTTTGCCCGGACCGGGACCAAAGAAAAAACGGCGTCTTAGCAACTAAGACGCCGTTTTTATATTATTCCGGTGATCCCTACATTCCAAATCTGGCTTTGCGGCTTCTGGCCTTGGCCGATTTGACTTTTTTCCTGACGCTGGGCTTGCTGAAGAACTCACCCTTGCGCATATCGGCAAGCAAACCTTCTTTAATGCACTTGCGTTTGAAGATTCTTAATGCCTTTTCAAAGGAATCACTGTCGCGAATGGTAACCTTCGTATTAAATCACCTCCGATTTCTGAAATAAAAACACCGCCACTATTTATTTAAGCGGAGTTCTTCAATATTAAGGACTTAAGTATATATCTTTTTTTATCTTTTGTCAAGAATTATTTTTTCGGACCCGTCAGTGACGGTCTGACAATAAACAGTCGTAACTCCTTGATATACAAAACACTAACAACCAAAGCCGTCTTTCTTTGTGAAAGACGGCTTACGTATCCAATTGATAACTAAGAGATTACCGGCCAACACCATTGACCGAAGCCGATGACCATTGAGCATTGCGGAGCTAACTATTTATTTACCAAATAGTTAGCCGGGTCAACCGTCTGTCCGTTAAGGTGGACCTCATAATGCAGGTGTGGCCCCGAACTTTGCCCGGTTGTTCCCACCAAAGCTATTACCTGGCCTTGCTTTACCTTGTCTCCAACCTTAACCAGAAGTTTGGCGTTATGCCCGTAGAGGGAGGTTAGTTTATCGCTGTGCTTGATCTCAATTTTATTGCCAAAGTAGTTGTCCCAGCCTGCAAAAGCAACCTCCCCGTCGGCCGCAGCCCACACCGGGTCGCCCTCGCGGGCGGCGATGTCCACGCCGGTGTGGCCCGGCGCCATCCCGGCGGAGATCCATCCCTTGCAGGGCATGATGGCCGGCACATTGCTACGCCGGGATGCCGCCGGAAGGACAGCCGCAGGCTGGCCGGCTGCGGCCGTGTCCCCGGTGGCCGGAACATGGGCGGTGATCTGCTCCACGTTAAGGGTGTCGGGCTGGCGGGGAACGCCCAGCATCACATTCAGCTTGTTTTCCACCGCCTTAAGCCGGTATATCTCGGCGTTCAGCTCGCTCATCCGCCCGAACTGGGTTTCCATCTCCGCCTGGCGCTTCTTCATCAGCTCGTATTGTCCGGCCCGCCAGTAGATATGGCCGTAATTGACCACCAAAAGGATAGCGGCCAGCAAAAGAACCGCACCCAAAATACCCAGCCAGCGCAAAGCGGTGTAGGAGAACTCCAGCTCCTTCTGGGTGCCTTTGTGGTGCGGAACTATGAATATGGAGAAGTATCTTTCCCGTTTTTTCATTGGATCCCAAATATTAATATCGGACACGGATTAACACGGATTTATTTTCAGATGCCTTCGGAATAAATATTTCTTTTTTTCGGTCTTCCGTGTTTCCGTGGTAGCGTGACCAAGTGTTTTAAAAACCCTTCTGCTGCAGATTCAGCGAAAGCAGTTTCACCAGCAGGTCCACCGAAGCCTTGACGTCAACCATGTCCACCATCTCGGAGGCCGAGTGGGCGTAGCGGGTGGGCACCGAGATCACGCCGGTGGGGATGCCGGATTTGGTCTTATAGATGGCGGCGCCGTCGGTGGTCCCGCCCTCCAGGATGTCCAGCTGATAGGGTATCTTGTTGGCCTTGGCGGTCTCGATCATCAGTTTTTTCACCGCCGGGTGGGCCAGCAGTCCGGCGTCCTTGACCTTGATGGCCGCGCCGCCGCCCAGGACCGAGGGCAGTTTGGGCTTTTCGTCCGGGGTGTCAAAGGCCCCGGTGATGTCAACGGCTATCCCCAGGTCCGGGGAGATCCCGAAGGCGGCGGTGGTGGCTCCGCGCAAGCCCACCTCTTCCTGGGTGGTGAAGACAAAGTAGATCTCGTTGGGCGAGGATCTCAGTTTCTTCATCACTTCTATCATGATGGCGCAGCCGATCCGGTCGTCCATGGACTTGGCGATGACCCGGTTGCCCAAAAAGGTGCAGCAGCGGTAGAACCCGGCCACGTCGCCCACCGCCACCTTGGCCTCGGCCTCGCGCTTGGTGGAGGCGCCGATGTCGATGTACAGCTTGTCCATCCGCTTGGCGTCGCTGGGGGTCTCGGCCCGCTCCTCGTTGATGGTGCCCACCGTGCCGTTGGCAAAGATCACCCGCTGGGCCAGCACGTTGTGCAGGTAGATGCCGCCGATGTTGGAGACCCGCAAAAAGCCCTGTTTGTCGATGTGGGTGACGATGAAGCCGATCTCATCCATGTGGGCGGCCACCATTACTTTTAGAGCTTTAAGCTTGGAGCTTTTGGCTTTTTTCACGGCGATCAGGTTGCCCAGCACGTCGGTGCGCACCTCGCAGCCCAGGCCCTTGATCTCCTTTTTGATCTGTTCCCGGATGAGATCCTCGTTGCCCGAAGGGCCGTAGGTCTCGGTCAGCCGCTTGATCAGGTCTTTCATCAAACTTTTCCTTTATAGTGATTTTTGTTTTATCTTTTTACAGTTGGGGCAATTCACGTGTCCGACGTAGCAGCTGTTTGTGGCATAGTTGGATGAATTGCCCTTACCTTATTTTCTTGAAGGTCTCTTCCATCAGCTTCATCCCGGCGGTCACGTCCCGCTTGCTGATCAGGCAGACCGGCGAATGGATGTAGCGCGAGGGGATGGCCAGCACCACCGTTTTGACGCCCTCCTTGGTCATATGGATCCGTCCGGCGTCGGTGCCGCCGGTGCCGGGCCGCTTGATCTGGACCGGGATCCGGTTGGCCTTGGCGGTGTCGGTCAAAAGCTTGATCAGCCCCTTGTCGCAGAAGACGGTGCGGTCCATCACCGTGATCACCGGGCCCTTGCCCAGGGCCGGCGTCCGGCTGACGTCCTTGACCTGCGACTGCGGGAAATCCCCGGCCGGGGTCCCTTCCAGGATGAAGGCCATGTCCGGCAGGTGGCGGTAGGCCGCCACCCGGCCGCCCCTCAGGCCAACCTCTTCCTGGGTGGTGAAGGCGGCATAAAGGTCAAAGTTGTATCTTTTCTTCAGCAGTTCTATCATCATATAGCAGCCGATCCGGTCGTCAAAGGCCTTGGCCTTGATCAGGCTGCCCCAGTCCTCGCAGGGGGTGTCGAACATCACGTAGTCGCCCGGGTTGACGCTGCGCTGGGCCTCTTCCTGGCTGGCGGCCCCGATATCTATGAACATTTCCTCGTGGCTGGAGACCTTTTTGTGCTCGCCCTTGCGGTACAGCATGTGGATGGGCCGCACCCCGATCACTCCCGGGATCCGTTCCTTGCCGATCAGCACCCTCTTGGCCAGCAGCACCCGGTCGTCTATCCCGCCTACCTTGTCGAATTTCAGATAGCCGGCTTTGTCGATGGAGGTCACCATCAGCCCCACTTCGTCCATGTGGCCGGAGATCATCACCTTCAGAGCTTTACCCTTGGAGCTCTTGGCTTTTTTGAAGGCGATCAGGTTGCCCATGGCGTCCACCCGGATGTCGTCGACGTTCTTTTCGATCTGCTTCCGGATGATCTGGCGCACCTGGTTCTCGTTGCCGCTGACGCCCCAGGCGTTGGTCAGTTGTTCTATCAGTTTAAGGTCTATCATTGTTTCCTTAAATATAAATTAGACGGTTCATTACTCTGGTTTTATTCCGGCTTCGATCCTCGGTTGGGTCAGATATCTATTGGCCGCCTTTGTCAGTGTCTCTACGGAGATATTTTTATAACCCTCTTCTTCCCCAAGAATGGAGCAGGGAAAACCATACATTCCTTTTCTGAAGAGATCTATGGTGACGTCGTCCAGATTTTCCAAGCGGTCCTGCAGCAGGGATAACGCTTTGTTTCTGACTCCTTCGATTTCTTCCTTTGGGAGGCCATTCTTAACAATGTCATTTATGATTTGATCCAGGACATCCCGAGCTTCCCCTAAACGATTAGGATCAATGCCCCCGACCCAAAAAATTATGCAGTTCTCCGGATGGGCCTGGTACATGGAACAGCTGTCATAGCCAATTCCCCTTTTTTCCCGCAATTCCTTGAACATTCTACAATACATTGTCCTGCCGATGGCAGTTTCCAGCAAACGTAACGCGTAATATTCCTCCCCGCAGAACCGGTCGGCCGCTTTCAGGATTTGGGCCATATACACCTGCCCCACGCCTTTTCTTACTTCATAAAGGGGCTCCTTGGCAACGGCCGTCACCGTTGTGATGTAATTTGCCTCGGTATAATGGGGCGCCGGGATACGGCCAAAGGTCTTTTCTATTGTATTGAGAATTTCGTCCTGGTCAAAATTGCCTGCGATGGAGATCACTGTCCTCTGGGGTATATAATGTTTTGCCTTGAACGATACCATCTCTTCGTGGGTAATGTTGGTAATAGCATTCACTTGACCAAAGACATTCCTCTCAAGATCGGTACCTTTGAAATAGTAGGGCATCAATAAATTATGTATCACATGGCATCCCGGACTTTCCGCGCATCTCTTTATTTCCGTGTTCACCACCTCGCGTTCCGTTTCCAACTCATCGCGCCGGTAATCAAGGTTCCGGTAGGCTTCATAGGCGATCTGGAGGGCGTCGGTGAATGCCTGGTATGGTGACGTTACGCGAAAGGCGGTACAGTCGCGGTCGGTGAACGCTCCTGGCTGGATCCCTTTCCACTCCATGTCCTGAAGAAGCTGGCTGCTGGTTCTCTGCTGGTTCGACTTGAACAGCAGGTGTTCCGTAAAATGTGCAGCCCCGTCTGTTTCCGGGGTTTCATGGATGGAGCCAACACCGACAGCAACCATCATGCCGGTTTTCTTTTTCTCCGGCATCTGAAGGGTTACAACCTTTAGCCCATTGGGGAAAGTAGTTGTTTTCTCCCTGTTCACACTACATTCTTCAGATTTTTTATGGCAATAGTTCCAAGATTGTTTTAGTGGTTTTCAGTCCTCGTCCTTCCACTCCAGCTTGATGTCATCTATCTCAGTAAAGAACCTATCCGGACTTTTCTTTCATTGAAAAGTATGCTCTATTGGGCTTTGTTCGCCTTGGCCCTCTGTTTTTGGGGAAGCAGTGGAATTAAACACCGTAACGCCTTGTTTACGGCTTTTGAGTCCGGGAAATACGTCCTAATGTCCGGTTCTATGATAACCGCGCCTTCCTTTGGCTTCACTTCTCTAACAACCTTTGTGCCGTCAGCCTTATGAACGGTGACCGCATATCCGGCCTGCAAGGCCCGATAATGCTTGCCGCGAACGCCCCCAGTAAAATCATATTCGGCGCGCATATCGTTGACCTCTGCCTTTACTATTTTGGTCTTCTTCTTATTCATACTGTTTTCGTTCCGTTGGAGTTGCCTTGCGGCAACTGATAATACGTATGCTTAACCTGCGCTCGGTGTAAACCACCACCAGCACCCGGCCTTTGTCGGAATTGCCTGTGGAAATATACCTTTGTTCATCTACTGAATGGTTGGGGTCAGGTATCGTTATTGAGAAGGGGTCGAGAAAAACCGTTGTGGCTTCATCAAAACTAATGCCGTGTTTTTTGATGTTTGTTTTTGCTTTTTCTTCATCCCACTCAAAAAGTAGTTTCATTACAACTCCTTTGAACCATCTCGTGTCACTTTCAAGAAAGCCTGTGCGTCAGTCCTCGTCTTTCCACTCCAGCTTGATGTCATCCAGTTCGGCGATGAACCGGGCCAGCAGCCGGGCCGAGCGCTCCACGTCCGAGGCCGCCAGTGTCTCCACCGGGGTGTGCATGTAGCGCAGCGGCAGGCCTATCAGGCCGGTGGGTATCCCCTCGCGCGAGATCTGGATGTCCATGGCGTCGGTGCCGGTGACCCCGGCCACCGGATCCAACTGGTAGGGGATCTCTTCTTCCTTGGCCACGGCCTTCAGCTTGTCCACCACCGCCGGGTGCAGGTTGGGTCCCATGGAGATGGTGGGTCCTTTGCCCAAAGGCGCGGTCTCGGTCTCGGAGGCCATCGGCATGTCGGCGTGGGTCACGTCTATG
This sequence comes from bacterium, assembly GCA_030655055.1. Classification (NCBI taxonomy): domain Bacteria; species bacterium. Next base: position 13,347 of record JAURWH010000154.1, on the reverse strand, counting down.
GCGATGCCGATGTCCGGATTCACATTATAGGTTGCGGTCAGGGCGCCCAGGCAGCCCCAGCCCGCTTCTTCCTGCACCGTGGCCACCGCGTAAACGTCCCAGCTGTGGCGCATTTTTTTAAGCAGTTCCAGGGTCTTCACCATCACCGCTATGCAGGCCCGGTCGTCCATGGCCTTGCCGGCGGCCCGGTCGTTCTTCAGGTTGATGAACGGCATCCGCATGGTCACCACATCGCCCACCGAAATCATGGCCCGGACCTCCTTTTCCTCCATCCCCAGGTCTATGTAGAGGTCGGCCAGGGCTATCACCTGATGGCTTTCCTCGGGGGTCTGAAAGTGCGGCGGCTTGGCCCCGATGATCCCGGGATAGAATTTTTCGGTGCCCGGCCCCAGCCGGCCCACCGGATGGACCACCACTTCCTGGCTTAACAGGACTCTGATGTCAAACCCGCCGATCTCGGTAAAGCGCAGAAAACCGCCCTCCTCGATCCTGGTCACTAAAAGGCCGATCTCGTCCAGGTGGGCGGCTAAAAGTATCTTTTTGCCGGAAGCTTTTGGGCCCGAGCCCTTCTTGAAGGCGGCCACGCTGCCCATCTTGTCTATCTTCACCTGGTCGGCAAAAGGCTTCAGTTCCGCCAGGGCCGCCTTGGCCGCCCGGGCTTCGTAGCCCGAGGGACCCGAGACCTGGGTCAGCCTTTTAACCAGCTCCAGCGTGGGATTGGGCTTGGGGGCTTCGGCTGTTTCGCTTTTGGTTATGGGGCTCTTTGTTTTTAAAGACATTCAACCGCTCCTAAGGTTTGGGATTTTTCTGTCCGTGAAATAATTTTGACAAAAGTTGGTGGAGATACTCTCCGGTCAGCAGTTTGAAAGGAACCCAGTTGTTTTTATACGCCCGCTCCGGGCAGATGCGCTCGCACTGATAGCAGGCGATGCAGTCCTCCTCCCGGAAGACCGGATACGGATCCAGGCTGATGACGTTGGTGGGACACTGTTCGGCGCAAAGCCCGCACTTGGTGCAGAGTTCTTTTTTCAGGTCCTTCCGGGGCAGCAGCCCCGTTCTCATATGCCGCAATAAAGCCCGGTGACTGAACATTCCGGCCACGGCCCGGGTCAAAGAACTGCCGGGCGGGGAGCAGTTGCCGGTTTTTGGATCCTGGACAAATTGCCGGGCCTTGTTCAGGACGCTCTCGGCAAAGATCTTTGCCCTTTCCAGGTCCTGCTGGTCGGGGTGCCCGGCCCCGGAGGCCGGAACCCTTGCGGCAAAAGGCGGATATGTATCATATCCCAAACATTGGTAAAAGTCAAGGGTAACAAAGCCTTGCCGGGCGGCCAGGGTGCTGATCCTTTGGGATATTGCCCCCGGCGTTCCGCCGTGGGTCACAAAAAAGAAGAAGGGTTTTGGCTTGTCTGAATGATCCGGCAGTTCCTCCAGGAACTTCTGGACATTGTATGGCTCCCTAAAATAAAAGGCCGGGGCCCCCAGACCTATCAGGTCATAGCGCTCCACCAGCAGCGGGTCGGCGTCCTCCAGCCGCACCAGCGCGCAGGAACCGGCCTGGGCCGCCAGGGCCTCCTGGATGGTCTCGGCCACCTGGCGGGTGTTCCCGGTCTGGGAAAAATATATCACGCAGCAACGCATATACGATAGGAAACAGATTGTTGGGATCAGTTATTTGGGTGCCGCTATGGTTCTGTTCTTCCCGTTTCATTTGCCCATTATCAAATCCTGGGCCCGGCTTAGCTGGTTGGGAAAAAGATCCTCCGGGGTATGGCCCTCGCCTAACTTTTTAAAGACCATATACCTGGCGCAGGATTGAAAATCACCCTTGCAGTATTTATTTTTGAAGATCCCGGCCATGGACGGCATATCGGCCATTTTGTCGTTAAAGAACGGGCAGGCGGCTAAACATTCGCAGTCCGGCATGGCAGTGCTCCTTTTAATCGGTTGGGTAAAGGATGTCCTTTTCGGCTGCGGGTCTGTTATTGGCGGTTAAAACAGTTTGTCCCGGGAAAAAATATCAAAGGTTCCCGGCTATGGCCTCCCTGGTCTTGTCTGCGATCTGCTGGTAGTCCATCTCTCCGGGGTAGATCGGCGGAAGGAACTTCAGCGATATCTTTCCGGCCTTGGGCAGTTTGCGGCCGATGGGGAACGCGGCATAGGCCCCGGAGACGGCCACCGGCACCACCGGCACCTGCAGCTCCCTGCTTAGTATGGCGAAGGTCTTTTTGAATTCCAGCAGATTGCCGTCCCGGCTGCGGGCCCCCTCGGGAAAGATGGCCAGGTTCCTGCCCTCCCTGATGGCTGAGGCCGCCTGCTGCAGTGTCTTTTTAAGGTCGCGGTTGATGTCCATCACCAGCATGTTGCTGTGGCGGGCGTAGAACCGGGTCAGCGGCGTCTTGATGTGTTTGCCGGCGGCCAGGAAATAGGTGTTTTTAAGGACCCTGTCCGGCAAAAGAATGGAGAGGAACAGCCCGTCCAAAAAGCTTTGGTGGTTGGGCGCCAGAATGAACGGCGACGGCGGCAGGTTGTCCTGCCCGGTGCCCTTGAGGCTGAAGTAGAGGCGAAAAAGCGGCGAGGCCATCATTTTCAGGAACTGCTGCATGAACAGGCTCCGGGGCAGTTCAAATCTTATTTTTTCCTGCAGGGTGCTGTGCCAGTCGGAATTTTCCTCCCTGGCCTGGGATTTTTGCCCAGCTATCAGCAGGCTCAATCCTTCCACCGTGTGATGGGCAACCGAGTCCTCTTCGTCCAGCTTCATCCCGAAGCTTTTCTCCAGGAACAGGTCCAGCTCTATCTTGCCCAGCGAATCCAGCCCCAGGTCGTATTCCAGATGCTGTTCGGGATAGACCTTCTGGTCCAGGGCCTTTTCCAGATAGGCCTTCAGGGCCCGGTATTCATCGGTGTCCGGATCTGGCTTCTGCTGCTGGCCTTCGGCCTTCTTGACGTCCATCTGGGGCAGCAGGAATCTTTTGAGCTTGCCCAGCCGGGTCTTGGGCAGTTCGCTGGTGACCAGGGTAAAATGGTGGATCTTCTTGTAGCTGGGGACCGTCAGGTTGAATTTGTCCAGCACCAGCCACTTGATGGTCTCGCGCAGGTTGACCACCTGCTCCTTCTTCACCGCCTGCAGGTCGGGGTGGATCACCGCCCCCAGTTTTTCGTCCCGGGAGTAGACCCCGATCTCCTTGATCAGCGGGGAGATGGACAGGATGCGGTTCTCGATCTCCTCGGGGTTGATGTTCTTGCCGTTGGAAAGGACTATGATCTCCTTCTTGCGCCCGGTGATGTACAGCCGGTTCCTGACGTCCAGGTGCCCCTGGTCCCCGGTGTGCAGCCAGCCATCCCTTAAGATGGCGGCGGTCTCCTCCGGCCGGTTGTAGTAGCCTTTCATGATATTCCGGCCCCGGGCCAGCACCTCTCCGTCCTCGATCCTGACCTCGGTCTGGGTGGTGGGGGTGCCGGGCGAGCCGATCTTCACCTGTCCCGGCCGGGTGAAGGTGATCATGGGGGCGGCCTCGGTCATGCCGAAACCCTCCAGGATCTCGAAGCCCAGGGCGTAAAGGTCTCCGCCCACCTGCTCATCCAGCTTTGCCCCGCCGGAGACGAAGTAGGTGATGCTGCCACCAAAGGCCTCCTGGGCTTTTTTGAATACCAGCCGGCCGAAGGCCAGGGACTTCAGGCTGCGGGATATCTTCAGCAGTGTTTTAGCGGCCGGGCTGGCGTTGATCTTGTCCATCAGCCCCTTGTGGAACAGCCGGTAAAGCCGGGGCACTCCGATGACGATGGTGATCTTGTAATCCTTGAAGGCGTTCAGGATGTCCTCGGATGATATCTTTTCCAGGATCGCCAAAGTGCCGCCGCAGGACAGGGGGGCCATGATGTTCCCCATCAGGGGAAAGATGTGGTGGAAGGGCAGGATGGCCAGCAGCCTGTCCCGCTCGGAATAGATCTTTGCCCCATCAACCACCGCCTCGATGTTGGAGTGCAGGTTGTCGTGGGTCAGCATCACGCCCTTGGGGCTGCCGGTGGTGCCGGAGGTGTAGATGATGATGGCGGTGTCGTGGATGTCGTAGCTCACCGGCTCCTGGACCAGGGTGGACCCGGCCTTGGGCAGTTCCTCAAAGACCAATATCTTTGGGCGGTACCCGTCCTTCAGTCCGGCCACGGCTGCGTTCATGACCTCTTTGGTCTTGTCGGAGCAAAACACTATCTCCGGGCGGCAGTCGTTGAGGATGTAGCCCACCTCGTCGGCCGGGGACAGATAGTCTATGGGAACAGCGATCCCGCTTTTCTCCCAGACCGAGAAAAGCGAATAGACCCACTCCGGGCGGTTCTCGGCAAAGATGGCCGCCCGCTCGCCTTTTTTCAACTGATAACCGGCGGCAAGGGTTTTGACCGCGGTTATGGTCTGGGCGTAGGTTATGTTTTGGCCCTTATAGATCAGGGCCGGTTTGTTGAAATCTTTGATGTACAAAAAAGTTCCTCTTGGCGGGTTGTCTTTTAATATTGGAAAAAAGTTTCAGCGGATAAGCGTGACTTTTATTGTTCCCGCATGGTCCCCGGCGTTCACCCGGCAGAAATAAACCCCATTGCCCAATAAGCGGCCCGATTGGTCGCGGCCGTTCCAGGAAAAATGGTTCACTCCCGGATTGGCATTGGTCATCGGTACCTGATACACCTGCCGGCCGGTTATATCATAGATGGACAGCCTGGCGCTGCCCGTAGACGGCATGGCAAAGCTTATGACCGCCTCAGCCTTAAGCGGGTTTGGCCGGCAGGAGAGCATCATTCCCACGGGTACCGGCGGCTCCGCCGGTTGCCCCAGCACCCCGGCGGCGAAGTAATTGATGGCCGCCCAAACATTGATTACCCCCCAGCCGTAGGTGGTGCTGTCGGGGTTGGCGCTTCTGCTGGCGGTCATCATCAGGGCTTCCCGCACCTGCATCGGCGTCCAGTCCGGGTGGGCTTCCAAAATCAGGGCGCAGGCTCCGGCCACCAGGGGCGTGGCGCAGGAGGTGCCGGTGGCCCGGCCGTAGGCGGTGGTGGCGGTCCAGCTTGCCCACCAGACCAATGTGCCCTGGGCGCAGACCTCGGGTTTGGGGCGGCCGTCGTAGGTCGGCCCCAGCGAACTGGAGGAGTTGATCACCCCGATAGAATCTACGTTGCCTACCGAGAGGATGGAATCGGCGTCAGACGGCGCCACCAGTGAGCCGATGCCGTCGTAACCCGAGTTCCCCATGGCGTTGCAGACCACTATTCCCAGCGCCGCCGCATGCCGGGCGGCCAGGGTGCTGATGGCTGTGTTCCCGTCCAGGTCTTCATAGGTATAGGAAAGCAGGGGATCCTCGACGAAATCCCGGTAGCCCAGCGAACTGGAGACCACGTCGGCACCGAGGGAGTCGGCCCGCTGCAGCGCCGCGGCCCAGTGGTCCTCCTCGACCGGCATTTCCTGGCTCATGTCCTCGGTATGGTAGATGGCCCATGAAGCTTTGTAGGCCGGCCCGATCAACTGCCCGGGCACGTAGCCGCCGGCCTCGGACCAGGTGCCAGTGCCGTGCGAGTCCCAGGCCACTGTGTCGGCATTGGTCACAAAGTCCCACTCGTCCAGCAAGCGTCCGTCGGCCCGGATGGAATCGAAAGCCTGGTGGCCCTTCCGGAAGCCATTGTCGAACATGGCCACCAGCACGCCGATTCCCGAATAACCCGAGTCGTGGCAGACGTCGATGGCGCTCAAATGCAGTTGGGCATGGGACAGGCCGTAATTCAGCAGATGAGCCTTGGGGCTTCCGGCCTCCGGCGCCTTCGGGCTGGTGGTTTCCAGTTCCGGCCGGGTTCTTTTACTGCGGGCAGGAAGCAGTTCTATCTTTTTTACAAAGCTTAGCTCTTGGCAGCTCTTGACCTGCGATCCCGTCATCTCAAAGCTGGCGGCGTTGAACCAATTCAACCTTTGTCTGGGCAGGGCTCCCGTTTTCTGAATCTGCCCGACATAGTCTGGGCAAACCGGGAGATCTTCATAGGTCATCTGTTCCCGCCCCGTTTTGGCCCTGCGTTTGAGGGCCCGGGGGGTCATTTCCAAACGGCGTCTTTGCAGGGCGCCGTTCATGTCTTCTTTGGCTGATATGCCCTTGTCGGTAAAATACACCAGCACCGGGAACGTTTCATCCTTTCCCGCCTTTTCAAGTCTCCCTGCAAGGATGGGCCGGGCCTGGGCGGAAACGCCCGATATCGCCCATAGGATAAAGCCGGCAAGGATAAGCCTGCTCATTGGTTTCATTGCGGTGTCCCCCTGTTTGGAAACTTGGTTGTCATCGTTTGTACCCTATCTTTCTCAACAGTTCCTTCCGCCAGGTTTTTCCAGCCTCATCCTCCACCCCCTTGGGAGAGGAGCCGTCTATCACGCCCAGGATCCCCCGGCCCTGCTCGCTCTCGGCAATTATCACCTGGCAGGGGTTGGCCGTGGCACAGAAGATCCGGCAGACCTCGGGGCAGTTCTTGACCGCGTTGAGGACGTTGATGGGATAGGCGTTCTTAAGGAAGATGATGAAACTGTGCCCGGCCCCGATCGCTTTGGCGTTATCGACCGCCAGCTTGACCATCTCATCGTCCGTGCCCTCGGACCTGATCAGGCAGGCGCCCGAGGCTTCGCAGAAGGCCAGCCCGAATTTGATCCCCGGCACGGCCGAGACCAGTATCTCGTAAAGGTCCTCCACCGTCTTGACGAAGTGGGTCTGGCCCAGGATGAAGTTGACGTCCTCGGGCTTGATGATGGATGCTATTTTGATCTCCATACAATGCTCCTTTTTTCCGGTGGACATCATCACAATAAACGCTGAGCATTACTCTGTCCCCGCTCCGATGCGGGGATGGATGGACGCTTCACTGAGAAGGGCTTTCAATTTAATCTTCCGAAGTGGAGGGGTCTAAACCTTTATCTTCAACCGTTCCATTATTCTTTCAAAATCCTCGGCCGAGTAGTACTCGATCTCTATCTTCCCCTTGGCCTTGCCCTTGGGCACCAGCCGGACCTTGGTCCCCAGCGCCCGCTGCATCTCGTTCTGGATGTTGGACAGGTGCTGGTCCAGGTTCTTGTTCTTTGCCGGAACCGGCCCGGGCGTCTGCTTTCCAAGCTCGCCCCTAGCCTTGGCCTCGGCCTCCCGTACTGAAAGACCCTTGGCGATTATCTCCCGGGCCAGCGCCGACTGTCTGGCCGCGCCAACAGCCGTCAATATGGCCCGGGCGTGGCCGGCGGAAAGCTTTTCCTCCTCCAGCATCTTTTGGACCTCGGCCGGCAGGGTCAACAGCCTTAAGCTGTTGGCCACGGTGGAACGCTCCTTGCCGACCTTTTTGGCCAAAGCCTCCTGGGTCAGGGTGAATTCCTTCTGCAGCCGTTCGTAGCCCTTGGCCTCGTCCACCGGATTCAGGTTCTCGCGCTGGATGTTCTCTATCAGCGCCAGCTCCAAAGCCTCCTGGTCGGTGGCCTGGCGGACGATGGCCGGGATCTCGGGTAGCCCCAGCTTTTGCACCGCCCTGAAGCGGCGCTCGCCGGCGATCAGCTCGTAGCCGGTCCCGCTCCGCCGGACTATCACCGGCTCGATCACGCCCTTCTCCCGGATGGACTCGGCCAGCTCCGCCAGCGATTCGTCCTTGATGCTGCGGCGGGGCTGAAAGCGGTTGGGCTTGATGTCGCCGACCTTGAGGAACCGCTCCAGTCCTTCGGGATGGCTGGCGGGAAATGTTTTTGCCGGTTTGGCCGGGATCAGGGCCGAAAGCCCCTTGCCCAGCCCGCGTTTGGGTGCAGGCATGCGGTCTCCGTTCGTTTATCTTTTAACCCAACCCCTTTGACTCCCCTTCCCTCGAGGGAAGGGGACGGGGGATAGGTTATTTTACCACTATTTTCTTGGGGTCAAAATCCGGCTTGGGGAACTTCATGTTCAGCCCTTCCAGCGATTCCACGATGATCTGGGAGATGGCCAGGTTGCGGAACCATTTCTTGTCGGCCGGGATCACGAACCAGGGGGCCTGCTTGGTGCTGCAGTTGGAGAGGGCCGCCTCGTAAGCCTTCTGGTAATCGTTCCACTTGGCCCGTTCCTTAAGGTCCTCGGGGTTCATCTTCCAATTCTTGGTGGGATCCTGCAGCCGGGCCTCCAGCCGCTCCTTCTGTTCCTGCTTGCTGATGTGCAAAAAGAATTTCAGCACCACGTAGTTGTTGCCTGCCAGCATTTTTTCAAAATCGTTGATCTGGCCGTAGCGTTCCGACCAGACCTCCTTGGGAACCAGGTTGTGGACCCTTACTATCAGCACGTCCTCGTAGTGCGAGCGGTTGAAGATGCCGATATCCCCCTTGGGCGGCACGTTATGATGGATGCGCCACAGGTAGTCGTGGTCCAGCTCCACCGAGTTGGGGGCCTTGTAGGAGACGATCTTGCAGCCCTGGGGGTTCACCCCCCGCATCACCTGGCGCACGGTGCCGTCCTTGCCGCAGGCATCCATGCCCTGCAGCACTATCAGCAGGCCGTACTTGTTCTGGGCATACAGCAGGTACTGGAGCTCGGCCATCCGCTTCTGGTTCTTCTCCAACATCTTTACGGCCTGTTCCTTGTCCTTGAACCCCAAAGTGTCGCCGGGCTTGATCTTTTCCAGGTTCACTTTTTTTCCGGGCTTGATCAAAAGTTTGGACGAAAGTTTTTTCGGGTCCATGGCGAGCTCCTTTAATTGTTTTTGAAGGAATATTTAAGCCCGGCCTGTATCTTGGTGGTTTTAAAATCGCCCGGCGATAGAAGGTGGGAATCTATGATGCTGACGGCATATGTGACCCGGCCGTCGGTCTTTTCAATTCCGGCGGTTAAAAAATACTGACTGTCGTGCCCCACCTCGTTCAGCCACTCGATCTCCGGATTGCGGTAATCCATGACGCTGAAAAGTCCCGCCCGGTAAACCCAGATGCCCCGCCGGTGTTCTGCCCCCAGGTTAAAATCGCGCCTGTCTATCTGGTTCTCGTTTATCCCGGTATTAACGTAGTTCAGATCAAAATAATAATTGGCGTTGAGTCCCTGATATTTAAAGCCTGCAGCCAGCCGGCCGGGGTAGTTGTTGGTGTAGTGTTCAATATGGGAAATACCCCAAAACTCATATTGATAATCGTATTTTGTGCTGGACTGAGGTGTGGCTGAGAATCCAAAAGAAAAACCTGAGACCGGACCCACTATAAACCCAAGTTTTGGCACCAGAGTAAAAAGATCAACCGTATTATTTATAAAGCCACTGGTTTTTCTGTGAACCCAGTTCCCGCCAAAGTCAAGGCCGACCGCAAAGGCCGGGGTGGCCCTAAAGGCTATTGGCAAAGAGATTCGAGAGAGGTTTATATTGTCGTAAGCATCTGTTGTTCCCAAATCTTCTCCGGATGTTCCTGTATATACTACTTCGCCAAAATCCAGGGTGTAACTGTAACAATCGCTGTAGACCAGGCCGACTGTCACGGCTTCGCCCAGTTGCCGGCACCCGCCGAAGAACAACGATGGAACATTGGTCGTTAGGTAGATGCCGTCCACCGCATCTTTTAGCCATGGCATTTTGGTTTTATAGACCGTAGCCGCCGCCCATCCGTTGCCGTTGCCTGCAATTGATGCCGGATTCATGTTGGCCAGGGTAAGGTCCCCTGTCTCGGCCACCCCCGCATAACCCCGCCCGGCCGCGGTCGGGGAAAGATGGTTGTCCGAATAAAACTCCCAGAACGGCGAAAGCATAATGTCTTCTTGTTCTTGTGCCCAAAGCATTGGCGCCATCAAAACCAGCAACCCCGCGAGAACTTTAATGCTTTTCATCCGGGAATACTCCGTTTATTTGTTTTCTGCCTTTGCCGCAACAGCGGCACCCCGCTGCAGCGGTGGCTGGTTTTCCCTTGTTTTTTCGGCTTTCACTATCTCCCGGGCCAGGCTCAAATAGCCCTGGGCCCCCTGGGAGTTGACATCGTAAAGGATTATCGGTTTTCCGTGGGACGGGGCCTCGGCCAGCCGCACGCTGCGGTTGATCACGGCCTTATAGACCTTCTCCGGAAAGTGCTTGTGCAGTTCGTCGGCCACCTGCTGGGCCAGGTTCAGCCGGCTGTCGAACATGGTCAAAAGGATCCCCTCCAGTTCCAGCGCCGGGTTGAGTCCCTCCTTCACCAGGTCAAAAGTGTTCATCAGCTGGCCCAGCCCCTCCAGCGCGTAGTACTCGGCCTGGAGCGGGATCAGCACGCTGTGCGCCGCCGTCAGCGCGTTGATGGTCAGCAGGCCCAGGCTGGGCGGGCAGTCAATTATGATGTACTGGAAATTTCCGGCGGCCGCTTCCACCAGGGGCTTAAGCAGGAACTCCCGGCCCTGACGCTCCACCATCTCCACCTCGGCCCCGGCCAGGTCTATCTGCGAGGGGGCCAGCATCAGCTTGGGCAGGGCGGTCGGCAGGATGATCTCGGCCAGCGGGATCCCCTCCATCAGCGCGTCGTAGATGCCCCGCTCCACCTGGGATTTATCCTGGCCCAGGCCGCTGGTGGCGTTGGCCTGGGGATCAAGGTCCACCAGCAGGGTTGTCTTCTCCAGCACCGCCAGGCTGGCGGCCAGGTTGATGGCGGTGGTGGTCTTTCCCACCCCGCCTTTTTGGTTGGCTACGGCTATGATTTTTGTCATTTGTAAATGATCGTATCCGGGGTTAAAGGTCATTGTTGCAAGCTTTTTATTATACCATAATAATTATAAAATCTGCAAAAAATATCTTTTTTATTTTAAGTAAATATTGGCTGTGTTTTCCATTGACTTTTGCCGCTAAACTTATTATGATGATGGTTGTAAACCACAAAAATAAAGGGGGTTGTATCCATGAAAAAAATACTGGTCCTGGTTGTTTTGTTGGGCCTGGGTTCTCTGGTTTCGGCCCAGGGACTTTCTTTCGGGATAAAGGGCGGGTTGAATCTGTCCTCTGTGAATGGAGACTGGGCCCAGGGAGCCGAGTCGCGTTCCGGCCTGGCGGCCGGCGGCTATCTAACCCTTAGTTTGCTCCCATCCTTTGCGATTCAACCAGAGGTGCTGTATTCGCAAAAGGGCTGCAAGCTTTCCGGAGACAATGCCGGAGTCCCGTGGGTGGGTGAATACAGGATAAATTATGCGGAGCTCCCGGTAATGGTCAAATATTCTTTCGGGATACTGATCAAACCATATATATTGGCCGGCCCATACTATGCGGTCAAAGTTGGAAGTTCTTATGAATTGGCAGAGGGCGACAGCACCTGGACCGGGAGCATGGACAATGTCAAGGACTCGGATCTGGGTTTTGTCGTTGGTGCCGGTGTGTCCACGCCCATAAAACTTTCCTTTGAGGCTCGGTATAGCAACAGTTTTTCTACTATAATAAAGGACGATGCTGATGGAACATCGTATGATTGGAAAAATTCCAACATATCCGTCATGGTTGGTTACGCAATTTTCTAAGGAACTATCTTGAAAAGCCCCGGGTCGTGAACGACCCGGGGCTTTTTCTTTTGCAGTTGTTCATGCTTCCAATATTACCCTGGCTACCTCTTGATGTTCCCTGAAATCCTCAAAAGCCTTGTCCGCCCCGTGCTCCAACAGCTTGGCTGCCGAACTCCTCCCGGTTCCCACCCCAATAGTTCTGACCCCCAAGTGCCGGCCGCAGTTGATGTCGTGCTCGGTGTCGCCAATTATCACGATCTGTTTGGCGGTGAATCTCTGCCCCGAAAGCTCAAAGGCCCTCTGCACCGCTATGTCCGCCAGCTCCCTGCGGACGGACGAGTCGTCGGCAAACGCCCCGAAGGGGAAATGATGCCACAAATCCAAGGACTCCAGCTTGGCCTTGGCGCCTGGTTTGATATTCCCGGTCAGCAGCCCCAACAGCACCGGATGCTTGCCCAGCTCCTCCAGCAGCTCCCTCACCCCGGGATAGATCTTTTTGTCCGGCGCTTTGGGCAGTTCTATTTGCAGGGCGGAGGAATAAAGATTCAGCGCCCTTTCTGTCATTTGCTTAGAACAGGGAACCCCGGCGGCCTCCATCAGTTCTTGCACGATCATGGGGTCGGTCTTGCCGTCAAAGATCCAGTTGTCTATCGGACCGGCGGTACCGAAGACCTCCAGCAGGGCCTGCTTGAAAACCCTTCTGGGCGTGGCCCCGCAGTGCACCAGAGTTCCGTCGATGTCAAAGAGGACCAGATGGGTGTGTTTGTTGCTGGTCACGGCTACTGTTTTTCCAGCACAATTATCTGCCGGGTTTTCCCGTCAATGACATATTCTTTGATGGTTTTTATTCGCATGTGCTGTTTGGCCAGCTCTTTTTCCGCTTCCTTTATTTCCTGCTCCGCCTTCTGCGCCTTGAAGGCCAGCAGCACACCCCCCGGCCGCAGGAAAGGAAACGAACTCTTGACCAGCTCCTTCAGTTCGGCCACCGCCCGGCACAGCACCACATCGTATTTGCTCAGCAATTCCTTCTCCTTGACCAGCTCCTGTGAATGCTGGGGAACCACCGTTACGTTCTGCAAGGCCAGCTCCTGGGACGCCAGGTCCAAAAATTTCGCTTTCTTCTGGGTGGCCTCCACACAGGTCAAATTGATGCCGGGCCGGCAGATCTTCAGGGGAAAGCCGGGAAACCCGCCGCCGGAGCCCAGGTCCATAACGGTCATCGGAACCGGGCTGGAAATGGCGGCCTCGTCCAGCAGGGGCAGGGCCGCCAGCGAATCGGTGATGTGGCCGGCCACTGTCTGCTCCGCATTCTGGCGGGAGATCAGATTTATTTTCTGATTCCAGTCCAAAACAAACCGGGCGTATTGTTCCAATTGTTGGATCTGGCCGGGGGTGATCTCCCGGCCGGTCGCGCCCGACAATTCTTCCAGGCTTATACCAAGGCGTTGGTCTGACATATTTTTTAATTAAAAATTATTTGGTGGGTTCCTTTTTCAAACTTTAACCTAAAAGAAGACTTATTTCAAGTAAAATATTTTGTTGTTGTGTTTTTCTGACAGTTTATTTTTTCTTTTTCGTAAAACGCTATTGACTTTTTTTCGGCAACCTGATATATTTACATCCTGGCTCAGCAAAGAGCACCGTTATATGTTTTTCACTATGAAATCACGGGGCAGGCAATCCGTGGTTTCTTTTTCTTTTTTATGGCCCTTTCTGTGGAAAACCCTGTTGATAACTTTGCCCTTCAATGACACTCTATAACCCCTTGTTAATAGATATTTTATACACCCTTGTTGCATTGTTGATAAGCCTTTTGCAAATGTTGTTATTTTTTCGTAACTGTTTGATTATCAGTGCCTTGCCTTTGTTTACAATCTGTTGACAACTATGTGAATAATCCCCAAGC
>JAURWH010000153.1 GCA_030655055.1 bacterium | reverse complement strand
GGACCTGATGGACCTGCAGATCAACGTGGCCTCCCGGACGGCCTGGGTGCTGTACAGCCAGGGTGACCTGGACGGCGCCCTGCGGGAATACCAGCTGAGCCTGACCCTGTCGCAAAGGACGGGCAACAAGCGGGTGAAAGGCCATGCCCTGGGCAACTGCGGCATAATCTACTGGACCAGGGGGCAGCTGAAGGAGGCCGGGGACTGCTTTGCCCAGGCCGCCCAGATAATGAAGACCTGCGGCGATCTGGCCAACCTGGCCCAGGCCGAGGGGAACATGGGCTTGGTGTATTCCGACATGGGGGAGATCTTAAAAGCCAGGCAGTGCTTCGACCGGCAACTGGAGATCTCGGAAAAACTGGGCAACAGGTCCATCACCGCCCTGGCGGCCGGCAACATCGGCGACATTCATTACGAGCTGGGGGAATACGACCGGGCCGGGGAATGGGTGAACAAACAGCTGGCCATTGGCGAGGAGATAGACGACAAGCTTTTGATCAGCCACTCCTGGTACATGCTGGGCAACATCTCCAAGAACGAGGGGCGGGGACCATCTGCGCTGGAACTCTATTGCCGGGCGGTAGACCTGGCCCAAAGCACCGGGCTGGAGTATTACCTGTGCAACTATCTGTGCGCCCGGGCCTGGCTGCACCACAATACCGGAAGTTTGCAGGAGGCCGGGAACGATGCCGCCCGGGCCCGGGAATTGTCGGGCAAAGTGCAGAACAAGGATGCGGCCTTTGAATCCCGGCTGCTGCTGGCCCTGCTGAAAGCCGATGAACAAAAGGAGACGGCTCTGGGGGAAATGCTGGGGCTTAAAGAACAGGCGGTCAAAGAACAGCAGAAGGCCAGGCTGTTCCATGAACTTTTCAAGATGACCGGTGACCAGGAATACCGAAAGGAAGCAGTTGGCATTTACCAGGGAATATGGGAGAAGACCCGGAACGCAGAAAGCCGGAAGCATCTGGCCGAACTGAGGCCAGGCATTCAGGGGCAGTGATAAACGCTGCTGCGGGCAAGAACACCATGAAAATAAAAGGCCGTTCCCGGCCTTTTTCTCATTATATATCCGTTCCCAAAACGGCGTTTGAACCTTTTTTAGGCCGGTGGCCGGTTTACCCTTGACATCAAAAACAATTTGGTGTAAAATAAAACGTCTTTACTTGAAATTTTTTACAAAATATATAGGAGTTCATATGGGCTGGGAATTTTCGGTTTGGGCCACGGTGCTGATCCCGCTTTTGGGAAGCTTCACCCTTCCCCTTTTCGGCCTGGTCTCCAAGCCCTTGCGCAACGCGGTGGCGGTGCTGCTGGGTCTGGCGACCACTTTTTTTGCGCTGACCCTGCTGCCGGCCGCCTTTTCGGGTGAAGTTCACGTCTTTAACCTGGCGCTGGGGCTGGGGGTCAACGCCACATTGGTGGTGGACGGGCTGTCGGTCTTCATGGCCATCGCCGCCTCGCTGATCAGCACCCTGATCATCGTCTATTCGCTGGGATACATCAAGGACTACCATTATCAGCAGGAATACTTCATGATGGTGGTCCTTTTCCTTGGCGCCATGATGGGGCTGGTCTTTTCGGCCAACCTGATCTTCATGTACGTCTTTTGGGAGATCACCGGTATCTGCTCCTGGCGCCTGATCGGCTTCTTCCGCGACCGGCCCACCGTGCTCAAGGCCGACAAGGCCTTTTTGATGACCTTCGGCGGCGCGGTGTTCATGCTGCTGGGCTTCGCCCTGGTCTACGCCCAGAGCGGCACCTTTAACATGCTGGAGATGCGCGGCCTGCCGATCTCCGGTCTGGCCATCGCCCTGATCACCATGGGCATCTTCGCCAAATCGGCCACTTTGCCTTTCCACACCTGGCTGCCCGATGCCGGCGTGGCCCCCACCCCGGTCACGGCCCTGCTGCACGCGGCGGTGCTGGTCAAGATCGGCGTCTACGCCTTTGCCCGGATATTCAACTTCACCTTCGCCGTCCCGGTCGACTGGCAGACCATTTTGATGACCGTGGGCCTGCTCTCGGCCATGGTCTCGGCCGCGGCCGCCCTCTGGGACACCAACATCAAGCGGATCCTGGCCTATTCCACCGTCAGCCAGATCGGATACATATTCATGGGCCTGGCGGCCTTTAATACCATCGGGGTGGCCGGAGCGCTGCTCTTCATCTTAATGCACGGGCTGGCCAAGGGCGGACTGTTCCTGGCGGCCGGGGTGATAGAACACGGCACCGGCACCAAGGACATCACCAAGATGGGAGGGCTGTTCAAAGCCATGCCCATCACCGCGGTGGCCTTCATCATGTGCATCTTCTCCATCGTGGGGATCCCGCCATTCGGCGGCTTCTTCTCCAAGTTCATGGTGATCCAGGGGATCATCAAGTCGGGCAACATCGCCATCGGCTCGCTGGCCATATTCACCGCAGTTTTGACTTTGGTCTACCTGCTGCGGCTTTTCAACCTGGTCTTTTTGGGCGAGGCCCGGGACCACAGCATCCACGCCCATAAGGAGGGCACCCCCACCATGGTCTGGGTGGTGGCTTCGCTGGCCTTCCTGTCGCTGGCGGCCGGGATCCTGGTGAAATACCCGATGGACCTGATCAACATCGCGGTGCGGGACATCATGGGCAACCCCGCCATCCACGACATCATCGGCCTGGTGCGCTGATCTAGAATATTTTTTGACAGGATCAACAGGATTTCATAAATACTCAGGCATTAGTAGCTGAACCGGTAAATCATGTAAATCCTGTCTTTCTCCGGTAGAATTGAAATATCAAATAAAAATTTTAAATACCGAGTTTAAAGATGAATCCCAACATTCTTTTAATACCGATCCTGCTGCCGATACTGGCCGGGCTGGCAGTATTGATACTGCCCAAGGGCCTGAAATGGGTCAAGGAAGGGCTGGCCGTGGCGGTGGCCGCCGTGGCTCTGTATTACGCGGCCCTGATCTTTAAAAGCGGGGGAGAGGGCTTAAGGCTGTTCGTGCCCTGGACCTCTTTCGGCATAAATTTTGACCTCTACGCCTATCATCTGCCGCGCTTCATCCTGCTGGCCGCCGCCGGGTTCGAGGTCCTGCTGGCCCTGTATTCGGCCGCCTTCATGCACGACAAATGGCGGGCAAGGGAATACTTCGCCTACTTCTTGATCACCGCCGGACTGGCCAACGGGGCCATTCTGGCCAACAATTTCATGGTGCTGCTGTTCTTCTGGGAGGGCCTGCTGGTAACCCTCTACGGCATGATCACCCTGGGCCACAAGCAGTCGCACATCACCGCCACCAAGGCCCTGATCATCTCCGGACTGGCCGACTTCGCCATGATCCTGGGCATCATCTTCCTCTGGTCCATCACCGGGACCATGACCATGTCCGAGGTCCGCTACCTGGAGCCCACCGGGCTGGCCGGGGCGGCCTTCATCCTGATGGCCCTGGGCGCCATGGCCAAGGCCGGCGCCATGCCCTTCCACACCTGGATCCCGGACGCCGCCATCGACGCCCCGCTGCCCTTCATGGCCTATCTGCCGGCGGCCCTGGAGAAACTGCTGGGGATCTACCTGCTGGCCAGGATCTCGCTGGAGTTCTTCACCATCCACATGAACAGCGCCATGTCCATCTTCCTGATGACCATCGGAGCCATAACCATCGTCTTGGCGGTGATGATGGCCCTGGTGCAGAAGGACTATAAAAAACTGCTTTCATTCCACGCCATCAGCCAGGTGGGCTACATGATCCTGGGGATCGGCACCGGGGTGCCCATCGGCATCGCCGGCGGCATCTTCCACATGCTTAACCATGCCATGTACAAGTGCACCCTGTTCCTGACCGGCGGGGCGGTGGAGAAGGAGGCCGGCACCACCGAGCTGAAGAAGCTGGGCGGGCTGTTCAAACTGATGCCCATCACCGGCGTGGCCTTCTGGATCGCGGCCTTCTCCATCTCCGGCGTGCCGCCCTTCAACGGCTTCGTCTCCAAGGAAATGGTCTTCCACGGGGCCTTTGAGACCGGGCACATCATCTTCCCCATAGCCGCCTGGATCGGGGCCATCTTCACCTTTGCCTCGTTCCTCAAGCTTGGCCATTCCACCTACTTCGGCAAGCGCAGCCCGGAGGCCCCCGTCCAGAACGTCAAGGAGACCAACTGGGCCATGATCATCCCGATGGCCACCATCGCCCTGGGCTGCGTGGTGTTCGGCGTCTTCAACAAGCTGCCCCTGAAATACCTGATCACCCCCATCTTGGAAGGCAAGCCCATCGTGGAGGAGGGGGCCAACTTGGAATTCTGGCACCATTCATTCGCCATGAACTGGATCGTGGGCGTGTCCATGGCCTGTCTGGTGATCGCCTTCCTGATCCACCAGTACGGCGTCAAAAAGGGGCAGGGCAAGGCCTATCTGGCCTCCGAGCCCATCCATCACCTGCCGGTGCTGAACACCCTTTACGATCTGGCCGAGGCCCGGGTGTTCGACCTCTATCACTGGTTCGTCAACGGGCTGGTCAAGGGCGGGGCCTGGGCGGTGTGGAAGGTCATCGACCGTGGAATAGACGCGGTCTACGAGAACCTGCTGACCTTTGTCGGCAACTTCTCCATCAAGGTACTCAAGGAATACCACAACGGGGTCTACGCCAACTACCTTAGCTGGGTGGTGGGCGGTTTCGCTCTGCTGGTGATCTACCTGGCGGTATTGGTCAAGTAAAATGTTCTGACTAATAATTGTTAGGTAAGATATATTTGTCATAGCAAACCTCCAAAGGGGTCGCATGAAACTCACATTTGAATGGGATGAAGTAAAAGCAAAAGCAAATTTCAAGAAGCATAAAGTGAGCTTTGAAGAGGGCAAAACGATTTTCAACGACCCTTTCCTGTGTACTTTGCCGGACAGTGAACATTCGGTAAACGAAGAACGTTATCTAAACATTGGTCTTTCTGCAAACGGGCGTGTTTTAATTTTGACGCATACTGAACGACGGGAGAAGATACGCATCATCAGTTGCAGGAAAGCGGCGGAACAAGAAAGGAGATTTTATGAAGAAGGCAGCTTCTAAAAAAATACCGGAGCAAGAAGACATGAAATCGGAATATGACTTTTCCGGTATGGCGGGAGCAATACGGGGCAAGTATTACAAAGCCTATCGGGCAGGACATAAAGTGGAAATCCATAAAGCGGACGGCACTACTTCAGTACAATGCTTCAAGCTTGAGGACGGAGCGGTTATGCTGGAGCCGGACATTAAAAAATATTTCCCCAATTCAGCGTCAGTCAACAAAGCGCTTCGGGCATTGATTGCGAATATTCCTTCAAAGCGGCGCATAGCCACTCACGCTAAATGATAATTCTGCATTTGCCGATGGAAAAGAAAAAGACATGACGCTTGGCTAATTGATAATCAATCGGTACCATTTCGAAATAATACTTTGGAGCAATCATAAAAATGCTGCTTTTATTCATCATCGTTCCCCTGGCGGTGGCCGCCCTGATGCCGCTGCTGGCCCGGATCTGGAAAGGCCTGCCCGATGTGCTGGGCTCGGTGACCATGGCCTTTACCCTGGGGCTGGGGCTGTATCATATCCGGATGGTGGCCGCCGGGCACCGCTACTTTTGGGACACCGGCTCGCTGGGCCTGCCCCTTAAGCTCAGCCTGGCCATGGACGGGTTCTCGCTGCTGCTGCTGCTGATCATCAGCCTGATCTCGCTGTTCGCCTGCATCTACTCGGTCAACTATATGGAGCACTACGGGGCCAAAGGCTCATACTACGCCCTGTTCATGCTGATGGTGGCCGGGATGAACGGCCTGGTGCTGACCACCGATCTGTTCAACATGTACGTCTTCCTGGAAGTGGCGGCGGTGGCCAGTTACGCCCTGGTGGCCTTCGGCCAAAAACATGACGAGGTGGAGGCGGCCTTCAAGTATCTGATGCTCTCGGTTGTGGCTACCACCGGCATCCTTTTAGCCATGTCCTTCGTCTATTTGATGACCGGCACCTTCGGCATCACCGACCTGGCCTATGCGGTCAAGAACGGGATGGATGCCAGGCTGATAGGCCTGTGCCTGGCCCTGTTCCTGATGGGCTTCGGCCTGAAGTCGGCCATGGTGCCGTTCCACGCCTGGCTGCCGGACGCCCATCCCTCGGCCCCGGCCCCGATCTCGGCCATGCTGTCCGGGGTGCTGATCAAGGTCTCCGGTATCTACGCCCTGGTCCGGGTGGTCTACAACATCTTCGGCCTGCCGGCCCAGGTCTCCTCGGCCCTGATGGTGCTGGGCGTGCTGTCCATGGTCATAGGCGCGGTAGTGGCCCTGGGACAGCACGATTACAAGAGGATGCTGGCCTATTCCTCCATCTCCCAGATAGGCTACATAGTGGTGGGGCTGGCCATCGGTTCGCCCCTGGGGATCATGGGGGCCCTGTTCCACCTGTTCAATCACGCCACCTTCAAGAGCCTGCTGTTCCTTAATGCCGGTGCCACCGAATACGCCACCGGCACCAGGGACCTTACCAAGCTGGGAGGGGTCAACAACAAACTGCCCATCACCGGGTTCACCAACACCATCGGCACCTTCTCCATCGCCGGAGTGCCGCCCTTCAACGGGTTCTGGAGCAAGCTGATCATAATCGTGGCCCTGGTGGAAGCCAAGTATATAGGAGTGGCGGCCATCGCGGTGGCCACCAGCATCATCACCCTGTGGTACTTTTTGCAGATGCAGCGCCAGGCCTTTTTCGGCAAGCTGGCAGTTGGCCTGGAGAAGGTCAAGGAAGTGCCGTTCTACATGGCTTTGGCCACCATCTGTCTGGCGGCCCTTTGCCTGCTGGGCGGGCTGTTCTATCCCTGGATCACCACCAATCTGATCCAGCCGGGGGTCACTTCGCTTTCCAACGCCATCGGGGTGAACAGCTTCATCAATCTGGGGCAATAATACTGAAGGTCTGAGGTTTTGAAGGTCCGAAGTTCTGAAACAGTGAAGGTGGGAAGTTAAGCATGGCAGAGAAAATAAATTCGGTTAGGGATCTCAATGCTTACAAGCTGGCCTTTGAATGCGCCATGGAAATCTATGAGATAAGCAAGAAGTTTCCGGCGGATGAAAGATTCTCACTGACAGACCAGATCAGACGTTCCTCAAGATCGGTTTGCACAAACCTGGCGGAATCATGGCGGAAAAGAAGGTATAAAAAGGTTTTCACCAATAAACTTTCGGATGCGATGCAAGAGGCTTCGGAGACCCAGACCTGGCTGGAATTTTGTTTTTGCTGCAGATATATTGATCAAGATACTTTTAAAAGTTTGGACGATAAGTACGAAAATGTAATCGGCATGCTGAACTCGATGGAATACAAAGCCGACAAGTTCTGTTTTCAATGATAGCGTACCTTCGGACCTTCGGAATTTCGCAACTTCTAATAAAATAGTAAGGGACTAAGATGGATCTCCTAAACCTCATATTACTGCTGATGCTGGCCGGGTTCGCCATGATGGCGGTGTTCCTGAAGGACCTGCTTAAGGCGGCCATCTCCCTGGCCTTCATGAGCGCCCTGCTGGCGGTGCTGTTGTACCGCTTGGACTCGCCGTTCGCCGCGGTGTTCGAACTCTCGGTGGTGGCCGGGCTGATCACGGTGCTGTTCGTTTCGGTGATCGCCATGACCAAGGAAGAGGAGCAGGCCAAGGAAGCCCGCTGGCCGGCTTATGTCTTTCCTTTGGTGCTGGTGGTTTTCGGCCTGATAGACATCAGGGTGATGCAGGCCCTTTTTGCCAATACTCCCCAGGGCTTCGGCAATCCCGAGGCCAGTTTCGGAGCCACCCTGTGGGGCGTGCGCTCGCTGGACATCATAGGCCAGATCGCGGTGATCTTCGGCGGGGTGTTCGGGGTGCTGGCCCTGCTCAGGGAAAAGCCCCTGACCGTCAAGCAGAAGGAAGATGCCATCATCGCCAAGGACGGCGGAAAGGAGAAATTATGGTAGTCACCTATTTTATCTTCGTGGGCCTGCTGTTCTTCATAGGGCTGTACTGCCTGCTGACCAGCCGCAACCTGATCAAGCTCTTGATCGGGCTGGAGATCATGGCCAAGTCGGCGGTGCTGTCATTCATCGTGGCCGGCTGGGCCCGGGGCGAAAGCTTCGTCTCCCAGAGCGTGGTCATCACCTTCATCGTGATAGAGGTCTCCATCGTGGCGGTGGCCCTGGCCCTGGTGATCAATGTTTACAAGAACACCGGCAGCCTAGACATCCGCAACCTGGCCAAACTAAAGGGATAAAATAATCACCCTAATCAAACAAACCAATACTTTAATCTGGTGAACAATATGAATATAACCCTGCTGAATCCCTGGAACATGATCTTAACCCCCTTCGTGGGTTTCTTCGCCTTCCTGGCCATTTCTTACTTCATCTACCGGATGGGCGACGTGATGGCCCCCAAGCTCAAAAGCCAGGGCGCCAAGCTTTCCCAGTATGCCTGCGGCGAGGAGTTCGAGGCCAAGAAGGTCCAGGTGGGATACAAGCTGTTCTTCTACGCCGCGCTGTTCTTTACCATGATGCACGTGGCGGCCCTGGTGATCGCCACCATCCCGGGCGGCAGCCTGGCCTACGCCATGCTGGGGATCGTCTATCTGCTGATGATCACCCTTTCGGTGGTGGCCCTGCTCCTGAAGTGAACCTTTGCCTAAAAAACGTGCACTGAGCCTGTCGAATGTGCACAGAGTGCACAAAACAATTTCCTATTTCCGATTTCCTATTTGGTAAGTTTAGTGTCTTGGTGCCCCTTCGATAAAACTCAGGGCATGCTTAGTGGCTGAACGAGAAATATTATATTAAGGATATATTTATGGCTTTAGAAAAACTGGTCAAGTGGTCCCGGGTCTCATCGCCCTGGATACTGCATTTCAACAGCGGAGCCTGCAACGGCTGCGACATCGAAACCCTGGCGGCCCTGATGCCGCGCTTTGACCTGGAGCGCTTCGGGGTGATCCTAAAGTCCACTCCCCGCCATGCCGATGTGCTGGTCTGCACCGGGGCGGTGACCCGCCAGCAGGCCGACCGCTTGAAGCGGATCTACGAACAGATGCCCGAGCCCAAGTTCGTGGTGGCGGTGGGGGCCTGCGCCTGTTCCGGCAACGTGTTCCGGGACTGTTACAGCGTGCTGGAGGGGGTCGACAAGGTGATCCCGGTCAACGCCTACATCCCCGGCTGCGCGGTGCGTCCCGATGCGGTGATAGACGGAGTGGCCAAGCTTTTGGGGGCCCTTAAAAAAGGCTGATCAGGAAACAATTACCGGATACTGGATACAGTATACCGTATACAGAATACGGGAGAGAAAATGACCGCTGAAGAGATCAAAAAAATATTAGAGGACAGCCTGGGTTCCAAGATCAAGGAGCTCACCACTCCGGCTCCCAGGAGAATGTTCATCTGGGTGGACAAGGAGAACCTGGTGGAAGCCTGCCGGGTGGCCAAGGAAAAGGCCGGGTTCTACCACATTTCCACCATCACCCCGCGGGATACCGGGGACAAGCTGGAGGCCCTGTATCACGTGGCCCAGGCCGGGATGGTGCTGACCATCAGGGCCCAGACCGACCGCAATCATCCCATGCTTCCCACCGTGATCCCGGTCTATCCCGGGGCCGTGTTTTACGAGAGGGAGGTTCACGACCTGCTGGGCATCGGCATAGAGGGGCACCCCGACCTGCGTCCCCTGGTGCTGCCCGAGGACTGGCCGGCCAACGTCTTCCCGCTGCGCAAGGATTGGCAGTATAACCGGGAGAAAGGAGTGATAGAATAATGGGCACATTTATTTTGCCGGTGGGGCCGCAACATCCGGCCTTAAAGGAACCAACCTCTTTTCGCTTTTTGGTGGACGGCGAGACCGTGGTGGATGCCGATCTCCGCTTGGGCTACAACCACCGGGGGATCGAAAAGGGAGCCGAGAGCCGGACCTACATCCAGAATC
>JAURWH010000152.1 GCA_030655055.1 bacterium | reverse complement strand
GGTTGGGCTGCCCGGCCCCCATGCCGATCAGCTGTTTGTCCTTGGCAATGACTATGGCGTTGGACTTGACATGCTTGACTATTTTGAATGCAAAGATAAGGTCTTCCATCTGGGCCGCCGTGGGCTTGTTGGCGGTGGCCTGCGATAACTTGGATTCATCTAAAGTTGCGGCATCCGGAGCCTGGGCCAGCGCCCCGCCCCAGACCGAGCGCAGCAGATAATGGCTGGCGGGATTTTTTGTTATCCTGACCAGCCGGACGTTCGGCCCCCAGCCCTTGCGGTTGGCAAAGATCTCTTTGACCCCCGGCAGGAAATCCGGCGCGGCTATCACTTCGTAAAAACTGTTGGGGCCGGTGATCTCCTCGGCGGCCTCGATGTCCAGCGGACGGTTGACCGCGATGATCCCCCCGAAGCGGGAGATGGGAGCCGGGGGCAGCTCCCCGTCCCGGGCCAGCCGGTAGGCGGCTTTCAGGTCCTTGGCGCAGGCGCAGCCGCAGGGATTGGTATGTTTTAGGATCACGCAGCAGGGGTCGGAGAACTCGGACACCAGTTCCCAGACCGCCCCCATGTCCAGGATGTTGTTGTAGGATATCTCCTTGCCGTGGATCTGCTCGAACGGCGGCTCGACCCCGGCCGGCAGATAGAACCCGGCCGGCTGGTGGGGATTCTCGCCGTAGCGCAGGGGCAGTGATTTTTTCAGATTGAGACTGATGTTCTCCGGTAACTCCTGTAAGGGTAATTCACGAATTGCCCCCGCTTGGACTCTTATAAAATACTGGTTGATGGCCGCATCATAGCCCGCGGTCAGGGCAAAGGCCTTTTGGGCCAGCTCCCGTTTGGTCTTGTAAGAGACCTGTCCCGAAGATCCCAGTTCCGAGATGACGGCCTGGTACTGGTCCGGAGAAGTGACCACCGCCACGTCCTGGTGATTCTTGGCCGCGGCCCTGATCAGCGAGGGTCCGCCGATGTCGATGTTCTCGATGGCCTCCTCGTCGGTGACGCCGGGCCTGGCCACGGTGGCCTCAAAGGGATAGAGGTTGACCGCCACGATGTCCACCGGTAGGATGTCGTGCTCCTTAAGCTTGGCCATGTGTTCCGGAACATCCCGGCGGGCCAGGATACCGGCGTGGATCCGGGGGTGCAAGGTTTTTACCCGGCCGTCCAGCATCTCGGGGAATTTGGTGACGTCGGAGACGTCGGTGACGGTCAGGCCCTGTTCACGGAGGTACTTGGCAGTGCCGCCGCTGGAGACGATCTGGTACCCGGCGGTGGAAAGTTTCTTGGCGAAATCGGCGATGCCGGTCTTGTCGAAGACGCTGATGATGACGCGTTTGTTGGTCATATTTTTATTATTAGAATTTTGTGTATTGTCTGCAAATTATCACCCCCTTAATAATGCCAATTTATAAATTACCTCAAAAGGAGTGAAAACAAAATATGTACAATGTAAACCAAACACTAAAGCTTTTCTACTTCACGACTCGAAAACCGACAATTTTGTCTCCAAGGTATGTATTGTATTCGTACATACGAGCGGCAGAACGACAGTTGGTGCTTGTGCCATAGAAGCTACCGCCACGTAGCACGTGACCGGTGCTCCCTGACGTCGGCCCAGTGGGGTTGCTGGTTGGACTTATGCCGTAATAATCACTTTGGTACCAGTCATTGACCCATTCCCATATGTTACCGGCCATATCAAAAACTCCATAGGGACTTTGTCCTGTGCTAAAGTAACCAACCTGTGAACTGTAGGTAAATGTATCCGGTAAGACATTATCATTGCTGTTGCATTTTAGACCATCCCAGGTAGAGCCCCAAGGATAATAACGAGCATCGGTACCCCGGGCCGCTTTTTCCCATTGGGCCTCTGTGGACAGGCTTCCGCCAGCCCATTTACAATAGGCATAGGCCTCGTACCAATTTACACCTACTACTGGGTAATTGGGAAAGGCAAGCCCGCTGTTATAATTACCGCTGGTCCAAAAATCGGGTTCTGTCGTGTTGGAATTTGTGCGCCAAGTCCAACCGTCTGTAGTCCAATAGGTACTATTGCTATAACCACCGTCATCCATAAATGCTTGATACTGGGCGTTTGTTACTTCGTATTTGCTTATTTGGTAATCATCTAAGTAAACCGTATGCTGTGGCAATTCATCATAATTGTAATTAAGGTCATTGGTTGTACTGCCCATGGTAAAGTTGCCAGCAGGAATTGTGATCCATTCTATATTTACAGTAACAAGTGAAAGTGCAATATACGCGTTTGTTGTATTACTGGCCGTAACAGAAACTTCAGTACTTTTTCTATTATAATGTATTTTGCTTGTTGTTATCGTATAGGTGCCAGCATTTACTCCATTTATTGTAAATTGACCAGAAGTATTGGTTGTTACGTTGCTAGTTGCTGGGTTGGTTAACACTGCTGCCCCTGAAATAGCAATCCCGCTAATGGAATCAGTTACCACTCCCGTAATGCTGCCATAAGTAGAAATCGTAGGATTTTCCTTGCTACAGCCTGCACCAATCAGTAGGGCAAATATCACAGCCCCAAAGTATGGCAGAAATATCCTTTGCAACAAGATTCTTCCTCTCTTTTCGTAGGCTTGTTTACTTTTTCAGCTTCCCCGCCAGCACCGCCGTCCGCTTGCCCAGTTCCATTCCGAACTTTATCGCTCTGGCATCCGGCGTGCCCATGCAGGCCTGTCTTCACTTGCACCACTCCTACCTTCCCGCAACCTGCCCCGCCGTTGGCCGAGTGGCCGGTTTTGAAACGTTTACACTACTTAATGCCCGGCTGTATCGAGGCCAAACGTGCGCTGCCAGCGCTTTTCCCCATAGCCACAAACTTGCTCAGAAGCTCCGCACCCCGGGCTTTGGGCACTTTGCGTCCTTCCCTTTTGGCGGTTTCAATCCACAAGCCCACCGCCGCCATTATCTCCTTTAACGCCAATTCTTCGGTATCGCCGTAGCCCGAACAGCCGGGCAGTTCGGGCGCAACTGCGATGTACCCCTTATCCTCCTGGCTGTAAAATATTTCTATGGCGTATTTATACATTATCTTCTTCCTCCAAATGATATTTCTCAATTACTTTTAGGAATTGCCGCACCTGATAGGGTTTGGCCTTTCCTTTTACGTTCTGGAAGTTCAACATCTCCGGAATTCCTTCCCGGACGTATATCCTATGGCTCCCTTTGCCACCCTTGAACATAAAGCCAAACTTTCCCGCTTGACGGCAAAGTTTTTCAAAGCGCAAATTGTTAAGGTTCCGGCAAAGCTCTTGGTAGATTTCCCTTTTGTTTGCCATTCCATCCCTATTTATCTGATGTCAACGGGTTCAGGTTTTGTTTTTCAGTTTCCCGGCCAACACCGCCGTGCGCTTGCCCTGTTCCATTCCAAACTTTATCGCCTTGGCATCCGGCTTGCCTACGCAGGCCGCCCCGAAGTGCTTCTCGCTGGCCCGGCCCTGTACCACCATCCCGTGGATCAGCATGGCGGTGAGGATGGAGAGCAATGTGGTCTCGGCCCCGGTGGCGTTACCGCCGGCGGTGGTGAAGGCCGCCCCGGCCTTGCCCTCCAGCTTGCCGTGGATCTTGAAGGTGCTGTCCAGCAGTCTTTTCAGCTTGGCCGTCATCAGCCCATAGTAGGCGGGCGAGCCGATGATGATCCCGTCGGCGGCCAGCATGTCAGTTAACTTGACCTGGTCCGCTTTCTTGACCGTGACCGCTGTTCCTTTCACCTGCCTGGCGCCATCGGCCACGGCCTGGGCCAGCTTCCCGGTGTTGCCGGTGTAGGTGTCGTAGATGACGAGGATTTTTGTCATAGAAATATGAATAAATAATCTGCGTTGATCTGCGTAATCTGCGGATAGTGCCTACTTCTGTTTCCTGATGACCTTACCCTCGGCCATCACCAGCCGCGGGAAGGCCCCCAGGTGCAAAGGATCCTTGTCCCAGACCACCAGGCTGGCCAGCTTACCGGGCTCGATGGATCCCAGTTTGTCGTCTATGCCCAGGATCTTGGCGTTCTTCAATGTGATCATCCCGACGGCCTCCTCCTCCTTCATCCCCTGGATCAGGAAATATTTCAGGCTGTCGCGCAGGGCCGGGGTCATGATCACCGGGTGGTCGGTCATCAGGCCGTAAAAGGCCTTGGACCTCATCAGCAGTTCGGCATTGCGGTAATGCTCGTTGCGCAGTTCCACCTTGTAGGGCAGGCTGCCCAGCGGCCCGTAGACGATGGGTATGTTGTTGTCCGCCAGCTGGTCAAATATCTCCTTGTGGTGGACGTCGCCCAGATGGTCGGCGGTGACCGTCAGCTTGTATTTTTTCACCAGTTCTATCAGGTACAGCACGTCGTCCTCTTTGTGGACGTGAACCTTGGCGGTCTTCTTGTCCAGCAGCAGCTCCAGCAGGGCCTTCTCCTCGGTGTCAAACTCCAGCACGTATTCCTGCTCCGTCATCTGCTTCTGATCCTCGATTTCCCGGGCGCTTAGTTTGCTGTCCTTGTCCCGCACCTTCTGGTCCAGATCCTTCAGCTTGCGCTGGCGGGCCAGGTCGGCCTTCTGCTTCTTGGCCAGCACCAGGTCGAACTTCTTCTCCAGCATGCTGTAGATGCCCATCCGGGTGTTGGGACGGAGTCCTTTCCAGTCGCCGGTGGAGCGGGGGTTATAGCCCAGGGCCATCTTGAATCCGTATTCCTTGAGCAGGGCCTGGCCCCGGTTGGCGGCGAAGTTCTTGATGATCATGGCCCGACCGCCCACCAGGTTGCCCGATCCCGGCACGATGCAGCTGTAGAGCACCCCAAAGTCCACCGCCTCGGCGAAGGCCGGGTCGTCAAAGTAGACGCTGTCCAGCGGATCGTTGTTGGCCAGGAACTGGTCCAGGATGTCGTTGGATTCGCCCTCGTCGCCGGGCTCGCCGGCCCGGTGCATGCCGATGTGCGAGTGGGCATCGATGAAGGCCGGGGTCACTATGCCCTCGGCGTCGGCCTTGGATTTTTTAGTGGAGAGTTCTGTGACCTTGTCGCCTTCCACCGCAATGTAGACGTTGTTGCGCTTGTGCAGGCCGTCATAAAGGGTGGTGGCGTGGATGATGATTGGTTTGGCCATGGTATTATCTTTCGAAGAGTTTTAAATTACCATTCTCTGTGTCGATGTTTACCCTGAGCGTTGCACTGAGCCCGGACGAAGTGTTTATCGAAGGGTGTCTCTGTGGCGAATAAGAATTACGCCCCGAACTTATCCAGCTTCAGCGCATTGGCCAGCATCAGCGGCATGGCCGCGGCCGACGGGAAACAGCCCAGGCTGCCCCTGGCGCAGTTCTGCTCGCTGAAAGCGGTGAAACCCTCGGTCCGGACATAGGGAGAACAAAGCAGGAATGGATTGGGGTGCCAGCTGTGTCCCTTCAGCCGGGCCGGGGTGGAGTGGTCGCCGGTGATCACCAGCACGTCCGGGTTGAGCTTGGTCACCAGGGGAAGGGCCGCATCCAGCTCTTCTATCACCTTGACCTTGGCCGCAAAGTTCCCGTCCTCGCCGTAGCTGTCGGTCTTCTTGATGTGGATGTAGAAGAAATCGAACTTGTCGTAGTTCCGGTCCAGGGTCTTGAATTCCTCCTCGGTGGACGGCCCGGTCTCCAGCTCGGTCATGCCCACCAGCTTGGCCAGCCCCTTGTACATGGGATAGGCGGCGATGGCCGCGGTCTTGATCCCAAAACGGTCGTACATCGAGGGAATGTCGGGGTGCTTGGCAAAACCCCGCAAAAGAACCGTATTGGCCGGACTCTCGTTCTTCAAAACTTCGTTTGCCATGGCCACGAACTTGTCCACTATCAGCGCGGTGGGCTGGCCCTCGGAGCACAGGTAGCGGGAGCGGTAGGCTTTCAATCCCTCATGCTGGGGATCGGTGTCGGACAGGTCGCCGCAGAGGCTGTTCCCCCGGAACAGCACCACAAAGCGGTGCTCCTTGCCGTGGCGGATGATCACTTCCGCGTTGTCTATCTTTTTTATGGCCGCCTGCAGTTTGGCGCACAGCTCCATGTTCTTCTCGGTGGGTATCCGCCCGGCCCGGCGGTCGGTGATGATGCCGTCGGAATTGACCGTGGCAAAGTTGGCCCGGGCCGCCACATCGCGCGGGGTCATCTCCAGCCCAATGCCCAAAGCCTCCAGCACCCCCCGGCCGATCTGGTATTTAATGGGATCGTAGCCGAACAGGGCCAGGTGGGCCGGGCCCGAACCGGGTGTGATCCCCAGCGAGACCGGCACGGTCTGCCCCAGGCATGACCTGGCCGCCAGCGCATCCATGTTTGGAGTGACAGCCGTCTCCAGCTCGGTCTTGCCGCCCGCTTCCATCGGCAGTCCTCCCAGTCCGTCGGCCACTATCAGGACTATCTTCTTGTCGTTGGGGACCAGCAGGGGTTTCAGCAGTTCATCGCTCAGCATAATAACCTCCTTCAGTTAAAATCCGGCTCCTCGGGGAAAACCAACGGGGGACTTTGACAGGATTTACATGATTTCTTTTTTTTATAATGAAACCCGGGAAATCCCGTTAATTACGACTGTCCATTGAAAAGGATAATTTCACAGTCTTTAAGGATTTTGTTATTAAACCCCGTAAATCATGTTAATCCTGTTTGCCCCTGTAAATGTGTCCTTTGATTTAGAAATTAATCCCAGTAAATCATGTTAATCCTGTCTATCCCGGGAATCCTACCCTGGCCGGTCACTCCCCGTCTTCGTTCATCCATTTGCGGGTGGCCAGGCCGTTGACCCGGGCCTTCATCTTTTCCACCACATCGTATGAGACCTTAAGGTTGTACTTGATGGAATCCAGGTCCTGGTCCCCGTGGGAATCCGAGCCGCCCGAGACCAGCATCCCCTTCCTGTCGGCCAGCTCCAGGTAATGCTTGACCTGGCAGGAACTGTGCTTGCTGTGCCAGACCTCCAGCCCGTCCAGGCCCCAGGCCGCGAACTGGTCTATCAGCTCGTCCCGGCCCTCTATTCCCGGATGGGCAAAAAAGCACAGGCCCCGCACGTAATGGATCAGCTCAAAGGCGTCCTGGGGCGTCATGAAATTCTTTGGCACATAGGCCGGTGCCCCAAAGCCCAGATACCGGCTGAAGGCCTCGTCGGTGGAGCCCACATAGCCTTCGTCCAGCAGGGCCCGGGCCACGTGGGGCCGGCCCACCGAACCCGAACCGGCTATCTCCAGCACATGCTTGATGTCTATCCGCACCCCGGCCACCGCCAGCTTTTCCACGATCTTCTGGGCCCGCTCTATCCGGGCCTGCTTGAAGCGCAAAACCTCCTTCTGAAAATCCGGGTCCAGGTAATCTATGAAATAACCCAGGATGTGGATCTCGGTTTCGTTTATGGAAGTGGACAGCTCCACCCCGGGGATCACCTCTATTCCCAGCTTGGCGCCCAGGATGGCGGCCGGCTTGATGGATTCCCAGGCGTCGTGGTCGGTGACGGCAATGGCCTTAAGCCCACGCGACGAGGCGTGCCGGATCAGGGACTCCGGAGTGAAGGTACCATCGGAAGCAACGGTGTGCAGATGCAGATCAACGTAAGAGTGATTGTTGGTCATAAGGCTTAAAAGACAGGGGTCTTGGTTTTGGTGTCGGCTCCGCTGGTCTCGCTTTTCAAACCCAGGTCGGCCACCACCGTTTCTATCAGGGTCTCGTCAACTATCTGGGCCCCGGCCATGGCCGCCTCCAGCAGGGCATTGTCGCAGATGGTGTTTATCAGCCTGGGCTTTCCGTCGGAATAGAAATGGATGAACTCGTAGGCCGAGTCGGTGAACAGTTCCCGGGTGCAGTCCACCACCGAAAGCCGGTACTGGATGTAGCCCCGGGTGGATTCCGAGGTCAGCGGCTCCAGCTTGTGCTTGACCGCTATCCGCTCCCGCAAGGGCGGGTCCAAAGCCAGGCACTGCTCCAGGTCCGGCAGTCCGAACAGCAGGAAGGTGATCAGCATGCTGCCGTTGACCTCCATGTTCAGCAGGCCCCGCATCTCCTCCATGATCTCCTTGTTCTTGAGCATGTTGGCCTCGTCGATGATCACCACCGCCTTGCGGCCGTCGTTGTAGATCTTCATCAGCTGCTCGTAAAGCTGGCCCACCAGGGCAGCCTTGGAATCGGCCGGCTTTTCCACCCCCATCTGCAGAGCGATCTTGCTGATCAGCCACCCCGGGGTGACCTCGGAATGCACAATCACCAGCAGGGCGGTCTCGTACTGGTCGTCCGGCAGGATCTCCAGCAGGCGGCGGGAAACCGTGGTCTTTCCGGTCCCGATGTCGCCCAATACCACCGCCAAACCCTTCATCATCTCCGCCGCATGGTTAAGCTTAAGTATGGCACGGGAATGCTGGGGGCTGTCGTAGTAAAAACGGTTGTCGGGAGCATTGGAGAACGGCTGGTCCTTAAGACCGAAGATTTGCTTGTAGTCCATTTATATTAACTCCTTGATAATTAACTTAGTATGGATTTTAAGTTTAACCTATATTTAGTTATTTTGCAAGATTAAAATTGCTTAAAATGCAATAAAAAAAGCGGCTGAAAAACAGCCGCTTTAAACCAGTAAAATTACCGAAAAATGTGCTAAATTGTCATAAAAACATTCGGATCAAAAAAGCCTCTTAATTTCCACCTCCCGGTAATAATGTCTTAAAATATTCTTATAGCTCTTTCCCTCTCTAGCCATTCCGATGGCCCCCCACTGGCAAAGCCCCACCCCGTGCCCGTATCCAGAACCTTCCAGGATCATGGAAGTGACGAGACCGTCTTCATCCCGCTGCAACTTCAGATCGAACCTTGTGCTCAAGACCGGGCTGGCCGAAAGTCCAAACCTGATCTTGTCCTTGTACAATACAGTGTCCCCGCAATCGGCCGATATCTTAAGTGCCTGCACCCTGCCGGATCTGGATCTGTCCAATATCTCCACATTCTTGATCCTGTACTGGGGCTGGCCGGGGGAAATCTTGTCCAGCATTTCCCGGGCGGTGACCGTATCCTGCCAGGAATACCGGGGAGAGATATTGCAATGATCGTCTTTGGCGGACCTTAAGAAGGGAAATCTCTCGTCCACCGCCTGCCAGACCTCGGAAGGCATGGCGGTGCGGCCGCCGCAGGTGGAATGGAAATTGGCCGCAATCACTTTTCCATCACAGGTCAAAACCTGGCCCCGGGTCTCCTCCACTGCTTTTAGGATCAGGGGCGGGACAACTCCGCCGCCATTGTATGCCTGATGCTGAACCCCGGCTTCGATGTCGTAACCGGCCTCGGGCGAGGACCCGATCCTGGTGAGGGCGTAACTGCGCGAGGCCACCGCCTGGGCTTTCAATGCCTCCAGTTCCTGGCGGCCGCTGCCCATCTCGGCGCTGACCACGCCCAAAAGATATTTCTCCAGCTCGGTCTCCATCACCAGCAGCAGGCCGTTGTCAGCTGCCTGGCGGACCTCGGCCGGCCCGGAGAATTCCCGTTGATTGATGAAGAAGGGAGACCGGGAGTAGATCCTGACAAAACCCCGGATCGGACCCAGGGTCTGACCCTGGCTGGTTTGGATCATCAGCCCTCCGGACGCCGGCAGCAGCTTCCAATTTTGGCCGGGAACAATGACCGAGCTGTGTTCCTGATCGCTGAGGTAGACGGTATCAGCACCCTGCACCTCCGCCTGAGGAAGGCCGCGGCCCAGGGCGATCCTGATCAGCGCCACTTCCGGCTCTGGTTTTTGCGACAGGTAGCGGGGGGCGCATCCGGCCAGGATAGTTGCCAGAAAGATGAAGGATAGTTTGAGTAATTTATTTTTTTTCATTTTTCTTCAAGACTTCGATCCTCCGGCCGATGAACTCCCGGTTGACAGGCTGGCCCAGTTTTTGGGCGGCCTGTAAAAATATTTCCCACTGGGCCGCCGCTCCGGCGGGGTCGGTCTTTTCCAAAGCCTGGGCCAGGTTCATCCTGCTTTCCAGATGATCGAAATTTAACTCCAAGGCCTTTTGCCAAAGCCCGATGGCCTGACCTTCATTGCCCTGCCGGATCAAGGCCAGGGCCAGGCCGTTATAAGAACCGGGATCGCCGGGGTCGGCGGCCAGGGCCTTGGAATATGCCTCCGCGGCCTTAGCCCACATCTGCTGTTGGGAGTAAATGACCCCCAGGTCGGTCCATCCCTCCTTGCTTTCAGGATCAATGGAAACCGCCTGTTTAAAGGCTTCTTCCGCCCGAAGCAGATCGCCCTTCCCGCCATAACTGATGCCCAGAGTTATATAGGCGTCAGGGCTGGCGGGATCAAAAGACAGGTTTTTCCGGGCATAGACAATTGCCTGGTCGTACTTTTCCCACTTGGCGTAAACCAGGGACAGACCGTGCAGGCTGTTGAAATATGTGGGATCGAGCTCCTCTGCCCTTAATAGATGGCCCTCGGCGGAAGGCAGGTCGCCTTTCTGGTAATAAAGGTTTCCCAGGTAATCATGGGCGATGTATGAATTGGGGGAACGGGAAACCTCGGTGGTCCAGAAGCTGAAGGGATCCTGCCATTCCAGATTTCGTCTTATGGAAAGGGTCATCATGGCCGTCAGGGCCAGAAATAAGATGGCCGCCGCCAGTTTCCTGTTCTCCAGCCTGCTCCAAAGATATCCGGCCCATACCGCAAAGCCCAGCAGGGGCAGGTATAGGAACCTCTCGGCCAGAATGGCAGTCAGCGGCAGCAGGTTGGAGACCGGCATCAGGCCGGTCACCAGCCACAGCCAGCCGAAGGCCAGGTATCTTTGTTTTTTGATGTCCCGCCAGGCCAGCAGGCTGATGCCTGATAAAATTGCCAAGGAACCAAGCACCCGCCAGTCCAGCAGGGAAGCGGAGAGCTGATAGACGTAGTCCACCCGCAGCCGGAGGGGAAGGAACAGCAGCCGGACGTATTCCAGGGCCGCCCGGAACATGGTGAAGACCGTGGTCCAGACGGAATCGCCCCAGTAGGGGCATTGCGAGACCCGGCCCAGCGCCATCCGCCGCACGGCCAGGTAGGCCAGGATCAGGACAAAATAGGGTGCGTATCTTTTCCACCCGGCCGCCAGCGCCTTGACCCTGCCCTGCTTCTCAAAAAGCCAGTCATAAAGCACTATCAGCAGGGGGATGACCACGGCCGTTTCCTTGGACAAGAGGGCAGGAACGAAGCAGGCCAGCGACAAAGCCAGGTGTATCTTTTTCCGGGTCTGAAAATATTTCCGGTAAAATATGAACATCATCAGGCCGAAAGCCGTGAACATCAGGTCGCCCCGGCTGGAGATCCAGGCCACCGCCTCGGTCTGGACCGGGTGCAGGGCAAAGATAAGGCAGGCTATGGTTGTCAGCCTCCGGTCTTTGAACAGCTGTCCCAGCAGGATGTAGGCCA
>JAURWH010000151.1 GCA_030655055.1 bacterium | reverse complement strand
GAAACTGGGGGCCTTCGGCCTGACCGAGGCCAACGCCGGGACGGACGCCGGAGGCATCCAGACCACCGCCGTCAAGGACGGGGATTTCTTCGTGCTCAACGGCTCCAAGCAGTGGATCACCAACGGCGGCGAGGCCGAGATCTACACCGTGGTGGCCCTGACCGACAAGGCCAAGGGCAGCCGCGGGGCCACCGCCTTCATCGTGGAAAAGGGGACGCCGGGCTTTACCTTCGGCAAGAAGGAGAACAAGATGGGCATCAGGGCCTCGGTCACCCGCGAGCTGGTGTTTGACAACTGCCGGATACACAAGGACCAGGTGCTGGGCAAGGAGGGCATGGGTTTCTTAGTGGCCATGGGCACTTTGGACCGGACCCGTCCCGGCGTGGCGGCCCAGGCTTTGGGCATAGCCCAGGGGGCGCTGGACGAAGCGGTCAAGTACTCCCGGGAGCGGGTTCAGTTCGGCAAGCCGATCTCGGCCTTCCAGGGGGTGCAGTTCATGCTGGCCGACATGGCCATGAAGCTGGAGGCCGCCCGGTCTTTGGTCTACGCCACGGCCAAGATGATAGATTCCGGAGAGAAGAAGTTCGCCAAGGAGAGCGCCATGTGCAAGTGCTTTGCCTCGGACGTGGCCATGGAAGTGACCACCAATGCGGTCCAGGTGCTGGGCGGCTATGGTTATATGAAGGAATACCCGGTGGAGAAGATGATGCGCGACGCCAAGATCACCCAGATCTACGAAGGCACCAACCAGATCCAGCGCACCGTGATCGCCTCCAACCTGATCAAGGAGGCGGCCGGAGGCAAGGACTAAGGATATATCTGCAAGACAACTGATAAAAGCCCGGGCATTCGCCCGGGCTTTTATAGTTTACAAAGCATCTGCAAGGAGGGCTGATTGACATGCTGTTTAAATACTGGTATAATACAAGGATGTGCCCTTTATTACGAATAAACCATAATCTCAATATATCAAAGGAGTAAACCATGACCAGAAAGTGGGTATTGTTGACCCTGGCCTTGTTATTTGTTGCAGGCATAGGCCTGGCAAAGAACCTGGGCGGAAACTTGGATCCTGCATCCAGCGCCGCCGGCGCTAAAAGCTGGCGCAGCAGACTGCGGACCAAGCCGGTAGCGGCAAAAAAGATCGCTGTTCCAGTCAAAAAACTCGATCCCAAAGCCTGGCACTTGCAGGAAGATTTTGAGGGTTCCTTCCCGCCGGCCGGGTGGACCACTCAAGACATCGCCGGCACGGATGAATCCTGGCAGCAGTCTGATTTTGATTACTATAACGGCAGTTACAGCGCTTTCATTGATTATGACTGTTCCGAATATTCCGAAGACTGGCTTATCACTCCCCAAATAACGATACAGGCAAATGATACCCTGTATTTTTGGATGAATATCTACGATCCCGGTTATGAGGATGATACTTACATAAAAATATCAACCGGGGACAATCAGCCGGCAAGCTTTACGACCACTTTGCTTCATCTTTATGATGATTATGGGTCTGGCAACTATGTATATTCCTGGACCCAATATGCCATTGACCTTTCGGCTTATGCCGGTCAGACAGTGTATCTGGCTTTCCAACATACCGACGATTGCGGTGCCGGAGTATTTATTGATGACGTCAGCGTGGGACATGAATACACTCCGACCGGCCACGATGTCTGCGTCAATTCCATCGATCTTCCGGCCGCTGTGGCCACCCCGGCAGTTCCGTTCACGCCGACCGCCACCATCCAGGATCAGGGAATGAATCCGGAGAGCGATTTTCAGGTTTTCTTCCGGATAAATGACAGCTTGGGAACCCAACTCTACCTGGATTCGGCCCTGATAGCCAGCCCGGACAGCATTCTGCCAGATTCCTTAAGGCAGTTCACCTTTAGCGGCTTCACTCCGGCGGCTTATACCAGATATACTGCTGTGGTCTGGACGGGATTGGCCGATGACTACAGTTGGAACGACACCCTGGCAAAGACTTTCCGCACCTGGGACCTGGATGTGGCCGCGAATGCTATTCTTAACCCGCTGGGTTCGGCCAACCCCGATCCCGATATCATACCCAGGGTAGTCTTCCATAATGCGGCAACCCAGACCGCCGACTTTACCGCTAATTTCGAGGCCACCTACGGCGGTGTTACGATGTACGACCAGGAAGTCAACATCAACGGACTGGCCGGCGGGGCGGACACCACCGTGGAATTCCCTGCCTGGCCGGGAGTAAGGCTGGAGGGCACCTACCAGATGACGGCTTATGCCGAAATGGATCACGATCTGAATAACGCCAACAACTCAGTATCGGGTTCATTCAAAAGCGGATATAACATCTGGGTTTCCAAAACTGCTTTGCCGTATGAGCAGTATTGCCATGCCGTGGCCCCCTGGAACGGAAGGATATATTTGTTTGGAGGTGCGCCAGGCGGGACCTTCTGCAACACGATACAATATTACGATACTTTGACAGAAACCTGGAACAATTCGGCCATTACTTTTCCCACCAACCTGTTCGGTGCCTCGGCCATCACTTTGGGAGACCGGATATTTGTCATCGGCGGCTGCGAGACCTTTGCCAACCAGCTGACCGCTGTATACTGCTACTGGCCGGATGGAGACTCCCTGACAGTCAAGTCAAACCTGCCCACCGCCACCATGGAAGCGGCTGCAGGCTTATGGCGCGACTCGCTGATATACGTCATGGGCGGCGGGAACTGGGCAATGACCCAAATTAACAACGTTCAGATCTACGATGTTGCCAATGACAGCTGGAGCGCCGGAACTGCCATGCCGGGTGCCGTGGGTACCAACGGCGGCGGGATCTGCGGTGACACCATCATTTCCGTCGGCGGGTACCTTACCGGCGCCTGTTACTATGGGGTGATAGATACCACCGATCCTACCAACATAACCTGGAGCACAGGCGCCTCCTATCCGGCCGGGAACCTTTGCCGGCCTTCCACAGCAGTCAGGGACCATAAGCTTTACGTGGCTGCAGGGTATAACGGCAGCGACGCTACGGCTAATGCTTATTACTATTCACCGGCAGACGATGCCTGGACCCAGTTGCCCGACAGGACCACGGCCACCATCGGCGCCGGACAGGCAGCCATTATGGGCGAGTGGTTGTATGTAATTTCCGGGGAAACAGGAGGACAGAACGAGGCCCTTTTCCTGGGATCTTCGGACAAAGCCAACCCGGTGATCACTGTCGCAACGCCGGTCAACAGCAGCACC
Organism: bacterium; assembly: GCA_030655055.1. Lineage (NCBI taxonomy): Bacteria > bacterium. Next base: position 12,189 of record JAURWH010000151.1, on the reverse strand, counting down.
GGCGTGCACCTGTTAGCTCCGGTGACCGTAAGTTTCTCCAAGCCGATGGACACCACCACGGTCACCTTTACCTGCAATCCGAATCCCGCCGGCTGGTCCATGGCCTGGAGCGCAGACCTGGCCACCATGACGCTGAACCATTCCGCTTTCGATTATTCCACGACGTATGCCCTAATAGTTACGGCCGGGTCTTCACTGGATGGCTATGCCATGGCGGCGGGCACGGCAGCCAATCCGTTCAGCTTCACTTCTTGGAACCCGGGAAGCGTGATACAGGACCAGATGGGCACCGGCATTGATGTCAACCTCTCTCAGATATTCGAAGATTATCCCGATTTTTCTTCCTACATGGCCGATGATATAGACGTGGCCGGGTTCGACTCGGTTACGGTAAGCACGGTGGAGATCATTGGTGGATACTGGAACGGGCATACTTTCCATCCTGTCGACAGCCTTTATATGGGCTTCACCACCGACAGTTCGGCCAGCAACCTGCCGGCCTGGAGCCAGACTGTCTGGGCGGGCAATATATCCCTCGCCGGCTATGATGAGATCGGCCTGGGCACCAGTCCCAGCAAGTTCGTGATGTACCTGGATCCTCCGGTAACGCTTGCCCCCGGGAAGAACTGGATGATCTGGGCACCGTACATGAATTATGAAGCCAAGGACGGCCAGTGCGGCTGGGTTCCCAACCCCACCATCACCGGGGTTGAATGCTCCTGGAGGAATCCCGGCGGCGGACTCAGCGGAAACACAGAGTGGATCCATACTTCCGCCATGTTTAGCTCTGCTGCCGATGCCTACATGCGCATTTACGGGCAGACCTTTACCGGCGTGGAGGGCAATCCCGGAGAAACCTTAACTCCCAGAGTTTACAGCCTGTCAGCCAGTTATCCCAATCCCAGCCGCGATAACAGCACCATTAAGTTTTCCCTGCCCCAGGCGGGTCAGGTGAAGCTCGAGGTCTATAACATCGCCGGACAGCGGGTGAAGACCCTGGTCAACGGCAGCCTGGGCGCCGGATACCACCAGATCACCTGGAACGGGCGGAACGAAGCGGGGCAGAGGGTGGCCAACGGCGTGTACATGTACCGGATGAACAGCGGAAGCTTTACCGCCACCAAAAAACTGTTGATGGTGAAATAACAGGGATACGACCTAACGGTCGATGAAAGCCAAACCAAGCGGACGGGAGAGGGTCTCCCGTCCGCTTTTATTTATTGACAGTTAAACCTTTTGGCCCGATCTCCGGTCTAATCTTATGTTAGATTTTACCCTTAAACGGTCTTTCCCTCAGGCATCCGTTACCCTCCAGGGCGGGCGCCTCCGGTGAAAGGCCGTTAGCACATCCCTTAATAATGTTATTAGCCCCCTTGACAATTTGGGGGTTATGGCATATAATAGAACTGACCAGTCAGTTCTATTATCAATCAAAAGGCATAAAATGAGAACGGTTACCGATCTGAAGCGCCAGGAAATATTGAAAGCCGCCGCCACAGTATTTGCCAAGAGGGGGTTCCAAAAAACCCTGATGGAGGACATTGCCGGGCAGGCCGGCATCGGCAAAGGCACCATCTACCGCTATTTTAACAGCAAGGATGACCTGTATTTCAGCATCCTGGACCAGGCGGTGGAGGACCTTTTAACCTGCCTTTCGCTTGATCTGGAAAGCAAAGCTGCTCCCGAGCAAAAGCTGAGAAAGATGATGTCGGATATGGCAGGTCTGTTGATAACCAACCGCTCCTTGATGATACTGTTGCACGAGATAGAAGGAAGCAAGATAAAAACCAGGCACGCCCACTTTAAAAGAAACAATGCCAAGATCGACAGCCTGGTGGCAGGGGTGATAGCCGACGGCATAAGGCAGAAATCATTCAAAAGAGGCGATCCCCGGTTCATGGCGGTTCAGCTGGGCTTTATGGTAAAAGTGGCGGTCATGGAATTCCCCGGAAAAAAGAAGGATTATTTGGTGAACCAAATCATGGACACCTATTTGCACGGTATAAGCAACAAATAGGAAACTTTTACCGGCTATTTTGCGTAATATTATAGTATTTCCAGTTTTAAGATAAAACCTATAATCACTAAAATGGATAAAAATAGAACAAAATGAGGAAATTCTACCTATCTTCTCTAGCACTCTGCCTGGCCTGGGCTGGCCTGGCCCAAGCCGCAGATTCCCTGACCGTGGAGCAATGCGTTTCCATCGCTTTAAAGCAGAGCCCGGAGCTTAAAAAGGCCCAGGCCAACCTGAGCCTGGCCGGAGCCTCGCTGCAGGGTTCGGTGGGAACGATACTTCCCCATCTGTCCGGAAGTTCCAGCTATTCCCAGAGGGGGCCGGCCACCATAGACCAGAACGGACATTATGACACCTACAGCACCGGGCTAAGCGTGGGGATGAGCCTGGTTAACCTGTCCGGCTGGGCCGGGATCACCGGCACGGCGCTGGCCCGGCAGTCGGCCGGGGCGGCCTACCAGTTGGCGGTGGCTTCGCTGGCTTACCGGGTGAAGGAAGCGTTCTACGGGCTGGCCAAACTGGAGAAGGCGGTGGAGGTGGCCCGGTCATCGGTCAACCAAAGCCAGGAGCAGGCCAAACGGGCCGAAGCCATGTACCAGCTCGGCTCGCTGAGCCGGGCCGACATGCTTAAGATCCAGGTCCGGCTGACCCAGAACCGGGTGGACCTGCTTTCGGCCGAGAGCAATCTGTTGACCGCCAAGCAGTCATTGGCCGGTCTGCTGGGGCTTTCAGGTGAAGCAGCCATCAACCCCAGCCTGGTCTTTCCCGACACCGGTCTTATGAAAGCGGTCAGCGACAGCGTCACTGCCTCCGAACTGGAACAGAACCCGGCCTATCGTCTGGCCAGTAAGAACCAAAAAAGCAAAAAAGCCGGGCTTTGGTCTGCCTGGCTGGATAAACTCCCGTACCTTTCCGGTTCTTATAATTATGGCTATTCAGATTCCCGCCAGTTCAAGGGCAACTCTGATTGGATGGAGCACGATTCCTGGAGCGCATCACTATCCTTGAATTGGAATGTTTTTGACGGAGGCATTTCCGCCTCCCGCATCCGCCAGGCCGCCGCCCAGTTGAAAATTGCCGATGCCGATCTCTTTTCGTCCCGGCAGGCGGTCTATTCCGAGTTGAAGCTGGCCAAGCTGAGCCTGGCGATGTCCCGGGAAGCCATCGGCCTGGTGACGGACCTGCTGCAGCAGGCTTCCGAGGATTACAAGCTGACCACCGAAAAGTACCGGCTGGGCTCGGCTTCGGTGCTTGACCTTTTATCCAGCCAGCTGACCTACAACCAGGCCCAGCAGCAGGCGGCCAGCACAGTGTGCGATTATTATCTGTCCCAGGCCAGGCTGGACAAGGCTTTGGGCAAATGGTAACTGGCTCCGATCAACAAGTAAATAGCATGCCAATTATTCTTCACACAAAGCCGCTAAGAACGCCAAGATATTTAACTAAATTTGTAACCTTAGTAAAGTCTCTGTGGTCTTTGTGTCTTGGTGTGAGATAAGATTCTAACGTTTTCAGTCTTTAAGCAAACATTTAAATAAATTTCAGGAGCGGCCAAGTGAAAAAGATCAATCTTAAAAGCAAAAAATTATGGATCATATCCGGTGCGGTGCTGCTGGTGCTGATCCTGGTAGTTTCCAACATCGCCCGGGGCAGCAAGAAACTGGCCATCCAGTCGGCCAAGGTCAAAAAGGGGGAGATCATCTCCACCGTCTCGGCTCCCGGCAATGTCAAGGCCGAGACCGAGGTCCAGATCTCGGCCTATGTGATGGGCAAGATCACCCGGCTGCCGGTCAAGGAGGGAGACAAGGTACGCCAGGGACAGGTGCTGGTGCAGATAGATCCCACCAGCTATGCCGCCCAGGTCAAGCAGAACAAAGCCAGCCTGGAGCTGGCCCAGGCCAACCTGGCCCAGACCGAGCTGATCTACAAGCGCAAGCAGGAACTTTTTGCCGCCGGGCTGATATCTCAGGAGGAGAACGAGGCCACCACCACCCAGTACAACCTGGACCGGGCCCGGCTGACCCAGGCCGAGGCCTCGCTGGAGCAGGCCCAGGACACCTATGCCAAGACCACCATCACCTCGCCCATCAACGGCACGGTGGTGCAGCTCAACGTGGAGGTGGGGGAAGTGGTGGTCACCGGGACCATGAACAACGCCGGGTCGGTGATCATGACCGTGGCCGACCTGTCGCAGATGGAGGTGGAGGCCCAGGTGGACGAGAGCGATGTCAAGGACATCAAGCTGGGGCAGGAGGCCCAGGTGGAAGTGGACGCCATCATCGGCAGAACATTCAAGGGAGTGGTCTCCGAGGTGGGCAACGCCGCCATCTCTTCAGGCTCTTCTTCCACCAGCAACGCCTCGGTGAACTATACCGTCAAGACCAGGATCATAGACAAATCAGCAGACCTCAAGTCCGGGATGTCGGCCAACGTGGAGATCACCACCGCCCATAAGACAGGCATCATGCTGATCCCCATCCAATCGGTGGTGATGCGCAAGGCGGAGGCGGAGCGAAAACAGGCAGACCCCAAAAAGGACAAGGGCGGAAAAGGAACCGCCCTGGCGGACGACAGCTCAAGTGACGGCAAGAGGGTCAAGGAGAAGGAGCAGGAAGTGGTCTATGTGATGGAAAAAGGCCGGGCGGTGATCAGTCCGGTGCAGACCGGGACCTCGGACCAGGAAAACATCGAGGTGATCAGCGGACTGACCGAAGGCCAGGAAGTGATCAAGGGGCCGTTCAGCGTGCTGCGGAACCTGAAACACAACGACAAGATAAAGACCGGCACAGCCAAGGCGGCCGGAAAACAAGATAATGCCGGAAAGTAGGCCCTTATGATAAAAATGGAGAACCTGTCCAAAACCTACAAGATGGACGGAGTAACGGTGGACGCCCTGAAAGGGGTGTCGCTGGACATCACGGCCGGGGAGTACGTGTCCATCATGGGGCCTTCGGGCTCCGGCAAATCAACCCTGATGAACCTGATCGGCTGTCTGGACACCCCCACCACCGGCAGTTATCACCTGGACGGACTGATGGTCTCCGAAATGGATGACGACCAGCTGGCGGTGGTGCGCAACAAGAAGATCGGGTTCGTATTCCAGACCTTTAACCTGCTGCCCCGCTCCTCGGCCCTGCACAACGTGGAACTGCCCATGCAGTACGCCGGGGTTGACGCCCAGACCAGAAAGGCCAAGGCCGTGGCTTCGCTGGAATCGGTGGGGCTGGCCCACCGGATCCATCACAAGCCCACCGAGATGTCCGGGGGCGAACGGCAGCGGGTGTCCATCGCCCGGGCCTTGGTCAACAATCCGGCGATCCTGCTGGCCGACGAGCCCACCGGCAACCTGGACAGCAAGACCGGGGTGGAGATCATGGCCCTGTTCGACCGGCTGCACCAGGAAGGCAAGACAGTGATCCTGGTGACCCACGACCAAAAGGTGGGCGAGCATGCCCGGCGGATGGTGCGGATACTGGACGGAGAGATCGTGGCCGACCAAATAGTGCGAAAATAAAACTCTTAGCTTTAAGCTATCAGCCCTAAGCTTATAGCCTACGGCTTACAGCATACAGCTTCAAAGGAAGATCATTATGAATATCTGGGAATCGGTCCGGCTGGCCTTTGACGCCATCTGGGCCCACAAGCTCCGCTCGGGGCTGACCACCTTGGGCATCATGATAGGGGTGCTGACGGTGATCGGCATGCTGGCCTTGATAGACGGCTTTAACAAGATGATAGCCAAACAGCTGTCGTCGCTGGGCACCACCACCCTCTATGTCCAGAAACAGGGATTGGTGATGAGCCACGAAGACTGGCTTAATACCAGGGGCCGCAAGAACCTGACCATCGAGGACGCCTACGCCATCCGGGACAACTGCCCCTCGGTGCTGCGGGTGGCCCCCATCCTGGACAACATGGCCAATGTCAAGTACCAGAAGCAGGAGGTGCTGGGCACCGAGGTCAACGGCACCACCACCGAATACCAGTTCATTGCCGAATATGAGATCATCGACGGACGGCCCCTGTCCAATGTGGACATGGTGCACAGCCGCCAGGTGGCCATGCTGGGCTCGACCGTGGTGGAAAAACTGTTCGGCCAGCAGGATCCCCTGGGCAAGGAAGTGATCATCAGCGGCAACCGTTTTGAGGTGATAGGATTGCTGGGTAAAAAGGGGTCATTTTTGGGCAATGACCAGGACAACATGATCATCATCCCCATTTCCACTTTTGAGAAGATCTTTACCGGACAGATCCGCAACCGGGGACGGGGCGGTTCGGTGACCATCGCGGTCCAGCCGCTGGACGTGGCCCACATCGAGACCGCCAAGGATGAGGTCACCGAGCTGCTGCGCCGCCGCCGCAAGGTGCCGCCGTCCAAACCGGACGATTTTGGCATCGTCACCGCCGACCAGCTGATGGGGATATTCAAGAAGATCACCGCCGGGGTCTTTGGGCTGATGATCGGGGTGACCCTGTTGTCTCTGCTGGTGGGCGGCATCGGCATCATGAACATCATGCTGGTATCGGTCAGCGAGCGGATCAAGGAGATCGGGATCCGCAAGGCCATCGGGCCCCGCAAGAAGGACATCATGCGCCAGTTCATCATCGAGGCGGTGTCGCTTTCCCTGGTGGGCGGCGTTACCGGGATGATCCTGGGCTTCATTCTGGCCGGGCTGGTCTCCCTGGTCATAAAGCTGCCGGCTTCGGTCAGCTGGTGGTCGGTGCTGCTGGGCTTCGGTTTTTCGGCCGCGGTGGGAATTTTCTTCGGGTGGTACCCTGCCCAGCGGGCGGCGGAAATGGACCCGATAGAAGCTTTGAGATACGAGTAATTATTTAGCCCAGCCCTTAAGGGCTGGGCTAAATAACATAACAACGCAAAAACCCCCGGAGTTATCCGGGGGCTTTTTATGTCCCCAATGTCCGGATCAAATTACTTTAGGCTTGAAATAATAATGGTAAGAGGGTATACTTTAGGCAATGATCCAAGCAACAAAACATAAAACAGATCTTCACTGGCGTTACCGGGTCCTGGAAAAACTGGGGCAGGGGGGCGAAGGCGAAGTTTACCTGGCCGAAGACAGGCTAAGCGGACGGCCGGTGGTGGTCAAGGCCGCCGCCCGGAACTCCGGCTCCGGCCTGAAGCTGGAGTTCATCCGGCTTTACCGGATGGACCATCCCGGCCTGCTGAAGGCCTTTGACTTTTACCGCCAGGATGAAAAGTCCCTGGCCGCCTTTGAGCATTTCCCCGGGGCCACTCTGGACACCTACATCCGGCAGAACCAGCCGGCCAAAAAAGAGCTGTGGGATATCTGGGTCAGGCTGGCCGGCATTGCGGCTTATCTCCACGGGCGGGAATACATTCACGGGGACATCAAGCCGGAGAACATCCTGATAGGCCGGGATGGAAGGGTAAAGCTGATAGACCTGGGGCTGGCCAGGAAAACAGGCGATGAAACAAGTTCCGGCTTTACCGGCACCGCCGAATACTCGGCCCCCGAAGTCTTGAATTCCAGCACCGGTCCCACCCAAAGTTCCGATGTCTACAGCCTGGGCCTGCTGCTTTTTTGGATGATGACCGGGCAGCTCCCGGCGGTCAAAGACCGGCTGGAGGAAAATCAGTCCTGGAGCCTGGGGTTCAGGGGATCATTGGATGACAAGCGATCGGAGATCGCGATCAGAACTTTGAACTATTGGCCCCAGGAAAGATATCATTCCGCCACACAGCTGGTTCAGGCCTTTAGGCATTCCGGCAGCGGATGCTGTCTGGAAGGCCCGGGGTCTTTTCGCTTTTCCGGCCAAAACCAGGCGCTGGCCAAAGCCGTGGAACATTTGCGCCCGGGGAGGTCCGGCCTGTTAATTGTCCCGGCCGGGCCAGGCCGGGGGAAGACGGCCTTTTTAAGGGAATTGAACTTCATCTGCCAGATGACCGGGCAGACCTCGGTTTACTTCAATGCCGGGGAGGCAGAAGGCGATAAACTGTTTACGATCCTACCTACGGATGCTGTCTTTCTGGTGGATGGCCTGAAGGACGGAGAAATACCGGGCTGGCTAAAAGACCGGCCCGGCAGATCAGTGGCCGCCATTGATCCGTCAAACCCCCGGCTTTCCCCAAAGGGCCATGCACTGGCTTTGGTAAAGTTCCAAAAGCAGGAATATTCCAAGGTCCTGGCCGGCTATCTGGCGGGGATAAGCAACTGGGAGCTGGAAAACCTGTCCGACTGGGTCTGGCGGCAGGCCGGCGGCAACATCGCCCATGCCAGGGCCTATCTGGAATATTGCCAAAGTGTCTCCGTCATCAGCCAACAGCAGGACCATTGGCAGATAGACTGGCAGCAGTTGTTCGCCGGCCGGACCCTGCCGGATGAGACCGCCGGTGACATAGGCCGGCGCTGGCAGCTGCTTGAAGATGACGGCCGGGAGGCTTTGAAGAAGGCCTGCTTGGAAGACGGCGCGGGTACGCAGCAAGCATCGACAGTCACCGATCCTGACTATTGGCTGGATGACAACGGCCGGGTGGACGGGGACATTCTGCGGACCTTCATCCTGGAACAGATCCCTCCGTCCGAGATCGACCGGATAAAGGTGGCGGCGGTTTCCGCAGAGCGATTAGAATTTCCCTCCATGGCCCGCTGGCTGTTTTGGGATAAAACAGACATCCGGCCGAATTGGCTGTCCGAAGGCCGGGGATTGTTCAAACAGGCCCAGCACGACAAAGACCTGGAGAAGATGCTGTACGTGGGAAAACTGCTGGTTGATTCCGGGCGGCTGGGGACCAAGGAACAGACCCAGATGGTCAGGCAGCTGACGGCCCTTTACCAGCGGGTAAGCCGGTGGGCTTTGGCCATTGAACTTTGGGAAACAAGGGCGGGAGCGCTTTCCGGTGAATGGGAATATTTCCTGACCCTGGCCAAGCTTTATGCCAACAATGGCGAACCAGGCAAAGCCCTGGAGAAACTGGAAGCCGGGGCAGTATTACTGACAAACGATGCCCGGAAATGCCGGCACCTGGCTTACAAGGGGTGGGTGCTGGGGCTGATGGGAAAGCCGGATGAGGGCAGGGCTGTTTTGGAAGAAGCCCTGAGGACTGCAACTGCAGCCGGCCGTTCCGATGATGCCTATTTTGAGATATACAATTCCCTGGCCCGTCATCATCAACTTATAAATGATTTTCAGCAGGCCGCCTATTGGGCGGAAAAAGCCGCCGGGATCGAAATACCGGATCAGCTGGAAAAAGCCGGAATACTGAACATATTGGGTTACAGCTTGTGGCAAAGGGGCGACCTGGCAAAGGCCGGAACAGCGGTTGAACAAAGCATTGACCTGCTTAAAAACCAGGGGCGGAATAATCTGCTTTGCTACTCCCTTTGCAACCTGGGGCTGATAAACATCAGCCTTAAAAAATGGGACCAGGCCCGGTTATGCCTGCAAAGGGCGGAAAATAATTTAAGCCTTGACGACGGCGCCGCCCTGCAGTCCAACATAATTGCCAATTTGGCGCTGGTTTACGGAAAATCCGGCCAGATCAACCTGGCCCGGGAAAAATACCTGGAAGCCTACGGACATTACCATGATGCCGGCGACCGCCAGGGCATGCTGATCTGCCTGGCCAATGCGGCCTTAAAGGACCAGCTGCTGGGCAAAACGGAATACGCTTTAAAAACGCTGGCGCATTGCCTGGCCCTGGCCCGGAAGAATGAGCTGCCGTATCCGGAGGTGATCATCAGAAAGGACCTGGGGATGGTCCTGACCGAAGACCGCCGGTACCGCCAAGGGCTGGATTCCATCCGGGAAGCAATGTTGGTGTCCGCTCAAAACAATTACCAGCCAAACTGGGATTGCCTTTATTACGGGGCTTTGGCGGCGGGATATCTCAATGATCATACAGCAATGAACGATTATCTGGCCAAGGCAAAGAACCGGGCCGGCGATGAAATAGAAAAAGCGCAGCTTAAAATGCTGGAAGGATTTTACATGGCCAAGAACGGAGATATTAACAAAGGCCTGGACCTGGCCATGGAGGCCGCCGGCGAGCTTAAGGATAGCGGCGATCCGGGCGAGTCCGCCAAGGCCTGGCTAAAGGCCGGTGAATTTGCGCTGGAAGCTGATGGCTTTGCGGAGGCGGAAAAACTGATGCCCGGCCTGCTTTCCGCCGAGGCCCAGTTCCAGAAAATGGAGGCCCCGGTTTACCTGGAGCGGACCAGAAGAACCATCCTGGCGGCGGTCCAAAAACTGTTCGCTCCGGGCAATATCCTGCCCGGGGCCCGGATGCTGGAAGGGCTGTATCAGATAGCCGCCCTGCTGGATCCCGGCAGGAACCAGGCCGAGCTGGCCCAAAGCTGTCTGGACGTGACGGTCAAGCTTCTTAACGCCGAAAGGGGCGGCCTGTTCCTGATGGATGAGAATTCCAAGCTGTTCCTGGCGGCTAAAATAGACCTGGACCCCGACACCCAGCACGACGCGCTGGAATTCTCCTCAAATGCCGTAATGGCGGCGGCCGCCGGGGAGACCATGGTGGTCTCCAACGACGCCCAGCTGGACGAGGATCTCAGCTCGCGCTTAAGCGTCAAGCGCAATGCCATCCGCTCGCTGTTATGCCTGCCCTTAAGGTCCCGGGAAGGAACGCTGGGAGCCATCTACCTGGATTCCCGGCTTAAACCCGGAATATTCAACCAGGCCCAGAGGGATTTCACCAAGGCCCTGGCCCAGATACTGGGGGCGGTCATTGAAAGCCACCGGCTGCTGGAAGAATTGCGGGTCAAGAACCAGGAACAGCAGGGCGCTGGTTCCAAGGCGCTTTCTGCGCTGATCGGAAACTCACCGGCGGTAAAGAACATGCTCAAAAGGATCACGGCTGCCGCCCCCACCGATGTCACGGTGCTGCTGGACGGGGAATCCGGCACCGGCAAGGAAATGGCGGCCCAGATAGTGCACCAGCTTTCGGCCCGGAAGGACAGGAAGTTTTTGGCCCTGGACTGCGGCTCCCTGCCCGAGACGCTTTTGGAATCGGAGCTGTTCGGTTACCTCAAGGGGTCGTTCACCGGGGCCGGCAGGGACAAGACCGGGCTGTTTGAGGCGGCCGACGGCGGCACGGTGTTTTTGGACGAGATCGCCAGCGCCAGCCCAGCGGTGCAGGCCAGACTGTTGCGGGTGATAGAGTCCGGGGAGATCCGGCGGATCGGCAGTGAGACCGTCAGCCGGGTGGATGTAAGGATGATCTGCGCCACCAACAAGGACCTGGAGATAGAGATCAACGAAGGGCGGTTCCGGGAGGATCTGTATTACCGGCTGAAGGTAATGAAGATCGACATCCCGCCGTTAAGGGAAAGAAGCGAGGACCTGCTGGTATTGGCCGAGTATTTCAAAAACAAACACCAAAACAAGTTCAATAAAGGCAAGCTTTCCTTTAATGAAGGGGCTAAGAGGGCCATTGTGATGCATAACTGGCCGGGAAACATCCGGGAACTGGAGAACACCATTCAAAAGGCGGTTTTACTGGCGCCAAAGAAAACCATATCCGAGGGTGAGCTGGAGATCGGATGGTACCGGGTTGATGATGCGCAAAGCATAAAGGACACCCATGAGGACAGTCAAAAACAGGTAATAATCAGATGTTTGGAAAGCGCCGGGCATAATTTTACCAAAGCCGCCAAAATTTATGGCATTTCCAAGAGGCATTTTTACAGGTTAACGGATAAGCACGGGGTAAAGCGGGACAAAAATGACAAATAGCGGGACATAGTTGTCACTCCTTGTAATGTGTTATTAAATAACACTTTAAACAATTAAATACATTTTAGGCAAAATAAAAGCGGGACATTAATGTCCCGCTTTTCTGCTTTTATGGCAAAACAAGGACAGGGAATTACCATGAGAATATCTTCTTAACTCAATGCTAATCATATTCTTGGATTAAAGAAATTTTTGACAGTATTACAATGGCACAGAAATTGAATATATATAATGCTGTCAACCAAAACTTAAATCCAAGGAGACAGAAATGAAAAAGGCAGTATTGTTCATCCTGGCAGCTTTTCTTTTGATCAGCTCCATTGCGGTTCCAGTATATTCGGCGGTCATAAATAAGCCCATAGTAGTAATGGGCGATGATCCGATCCCGCTGCCTCCGCCTCCGCGGTAAACCGTTCCTCACCAGTTACCGGTAAAAATCATAA